>JAHHQS010000070.1 GCA_020026285.1 Parabacteroides sp.
CCGATGATTGGTTTCCTGATGTAAGGGCTTTGTATTTTTCATTTGCTTCTACGGCGAGGACTGATATTGTTTTATCAAATATATCGTCTTTAGTTTGCTTAATAACCGCATCTATGTTTTTCATTAAAGAAGCAAATTCTTCATATTTTAGTATGCCTATGCTGTTTTCCGTTATTTTTTCATTGATGCGGTCAAGGGAATTCTGCCAAGAAACAATCATTTTTTGTTTATCGGTGATTTCCTTCTCTTTATCGTTAATAATATTGTTCACGAAATCATAAGCACAATATATTTCTTTATCATTAAGATATAGGTTATCAATGTAACTTGCATGATTTTCTGGTATCTTAGCACATGCATCACGATGGGGTCCAAACACTTCAGTATTGCTGTTATCGCCGTCTTTCATACGGTTATTCAACATTTCTATGTATAAACCTAGTTCATCTTTTTTACTTTTAACCCTTTCAAGATCATCCTTGGCTGCTTCAATGTATGATAAAGTTGTCTCTATTTTACATAATAATTGATTGCGTTTTGTTAATTGTTCTTTTATATTAGAAGCATTCGCAGAATTTTCACAAGCCTTTAATTGAAATAAATTATCAGCTCTTTTTGCTAATTTTTTAGAAATATCACAGATGCCTTTCAAAATAGAGATACCAGCTAAAGTATCTATTGTATCAGACAAAGCCTTTTTTGATGAAAGGTCCACAAGCCGATCCATAGATTCTCCTTGTAGTAAAGCGTAATTTCTTAAAGAGAGGGGAATGAATTTTCTATTAATGATGTCGAGTTGCTCATCTTTATCTAAGATCGGATTATCTTTATTGTCCTTATGTTCAATTACTTTTGTTTTAGATTCCGTATGGCTCAACTCACCATTAGCTCTAGTAAACAAAGAATATTTTTCTATTGTATACTTAACTGCACCATTAGTGAAAACGACTTTAACTCCTACTTTAAAATCGTTATCTTCTGCTTTAGCTTTTCCTGCGGCCATTTTCGTAAGTGACTCATTAGCATCTTTAAACGCTTTTATGTCAGAATCATATACTTCGTTACGAAGCAGCCACATAATTGCATTATAAAAATTAGACTTTCCCCTACCTCCAGAAGCGGATATGAAATTGAACCCAGTAGTAAATTTATATTCATTGTGGGCGTAACTTCCGTAATAGCTATACAAATTCTCAAAAGCTATAGAATTAATGATTATCGCCATAAAATAAAGCTATAATGTTAGAGGTGGATAAATTTATCCACCTCTTAATATTAGGTTAATCGTTATTCTCAATTAGAGATTCCTTGTTTTTGTACGGAAGATCCTGAAGAATGTCGACAAAAACAAAAGGTGAAGTGAATAAGATCTTTTCATTATCCCACTTATCTTGTAGATAAATCAATCCTGTATTCGCATATGCCTCCATTTCACGTATTAACATCGTAACAAAGTTACTAACATTCTCTTCTGAAGAATTTTCGAGGGATAACCAGTTCCAAGAAAAATTTCCAAATTTTTCAGTTCTATTGAGTAAAGTAATGATGATAAAATCCCTGATTGGAGTAGGTTTCCAATGCGAAATTGCAGCAAACTCTGTCTTTGTGTCTTCACTCGAGAGCGGAGTTTTTTTACCTAATCTTAATCCAATGATATAGGCATACATAAAAGTTTGATAGAAAGCACCAAAAGTAGAAAAATCACCTTTTCCTGAAGCGTCACCTTTAATAGATATTCTTTCCATAAGAGGTTTAAACTTTTCATTATATTTGGGTTTGCGTGCGAATATTAATTCTCTTAATTCTTGATGATTCATAATTATTCTTTATAACATTTATGTGATGTAACAAGACCTGTTGTATCAGCTTTATCTTCAATAACGTTAACATAGAAAGTGCCTGGTATTTTACCACTTTGCATTTCACCTAAGATTTTACGACCAAATGGGGTAAGGAAGTCTTTAGCATAAGGATCATATAGTTCTTTAATCATGATTATGCTTTGAGAGAATACTCCAGGAGCAACTTTAAAGAAATTACTGATGAAGTTTTCTCCAAATTCTGAAAACGGAGCGTCTGAAATAAAAGGATAATCGAATTTTTTCTCATCCCCAATTTTAGATGATATTATAGCCATCACGATGGCAAGCTGCTTCATGCGTTGGAATCCAGTACCCAAACCTGTTATTTCTCCATTTTGTATATCGCGAATGGACACATTAACCACGTCATGGTGACGTTCAAATTTTAACTGACCACCCGATGATTGGTTTCCTGATGTAAGGGCTTTGTATTTTTCATTTGCTTCTACGGCAAGAGCGGATATTGTTTTATCAAAAATATCATCTTTAGTTTGCTTTATAACCTCGTCTATTTTTTTCATCAAGGTAGCAAATTCTTCATATTTCTGTATGCCCGTGCTTTTCTTATATGCTGCTAATTTTTTATTGATAAGGTCAAGGGAATTCTGCCAAGTAACAATCATTTTTTGTTTATCGGTGATTTCCTTCTCTTTATCGGTAATAACAGTATTCACAAAATCATAATCAGTGATAATGGCTTTGTCATTAAACTCTGAATTGTCAGCGTTTCCTCCTGCATTATTCAACTGAGTAAAGATTTCATCTCTTTTTGTCTCTAATTCGTCCAATTTCTCCTTTACAGAATCTAAATGATTCTTTATTGATTCGATTTTGTCTTCTATCTTCGGAATACTTCTGGCGTATGAACTTGCAGATTTTTGGAGAGATCCATAAAAATGTCCGAAATCATTTCGTGTTGTACTAATTTTCTTTGGTCTATCAAGGATAAGTTTAATATGATTCCATGCTTCAGAGTGCATCAAAGCAGGCTGGCCACAAACTTCGCAGACTTCATTTTTTAGCATTCTCTCTAAAGAAGAAGTATCAGGAGAGCCTTCCGGTAACATAATCACTAGAGCTCCGTCATTATTAATTTGTGCCAATTCACCTATATGCTTTTCTCGCTTTGCATCATAAGTATCTAATTCATCTGTCAACCCCATTAACAACCATGGATTCTCTTCATCAAAGATTCTACTAGTAATGGAAGATTCTATACTCTGTATAGTTCGCTTTTCATTTTCAATACTTATGCTGTTACGATCAAGTTGTGAGCGTATCTCAATTCTTTTATTGGAATTACTAATATAAGCGTCTAATTCCTCCTTTTTTCGTTTTGCTGCACTCAGTTCATCTTTAGCGTTATCTATTTCAGCTGTTGCCTTTTCAATATTACTTATAAATTGATATCGCTTGTTTTTATCTCTTTGTTTTGCAGAATCGTTTTCAGAATTCTCAGAATCCTTAATTTGAAAAAGATCATCAGCTCTTTTTGCTAATTTTTTAGAAATATCACAGATGCCTTTCAAAATAGAGATACCAGCTAAAGTATCTATTGTATCAGACAAAGCCTTTTTTGATGAAAGGTCCACAAGCCGATCCATAGATTCTCCTTGTAGTAAAGCGTAATTTCTTAAAGAGAGGGGAATGAATTTTCTATTAATGATGTCGAGTTGCTCATCTTTATCTAAGATCGGATTATCTTTATTGTCCTTATGTTCAATTACTTTTGTTTTAGATTCCGTATGGCTCAACTCACCATTAGCTCTAGTAAACAAAGAATATTTTTCTATTGTATACTTAACTGCACCATTAGTGAAAACGACTTTAACTCCTACTTTAAAATCGTTATCTTCTGCTTTAGCTTTTCCTGCGGCCATTTTCGTAAGTGACTCATTAGCATCTTTAAACGCTTTTATGTCAGAATCATATACTTCGTTACGAAGCAGCCACATAATACCATTATAAAATTTAGACTTGCCCATATTGTTATCTGCGTTAACAATATTGATACCTGCCTTAAATTTGTATTCGTTGTGTGAATAACTTCCATAGTAGTTATAGAAGTTTTCAAAAGAAATGGAATTGATAATTGTTGCCATATTACAAATCGTAAAGATTCTTTATATTTTTGAAAATTGCATCATCAGAAGTATGACGTATTTGTCCTTCGATGATATTTCTAACTACTGTAACTTCTCTAATCTCTGACTGTTTCTCGAAATCTTCATGAATTTCATCGCTTTCAGGAATACCTAAAAGTTCTTTCATTTTTGGGGATTTGAGAATTTCTTTAAAAATTTCTTTACCATCCATATCGTGATTCTTTTGATAATATTTATTGTTCAACATTTTCTAGTAAATCTGACCATGTAATCCCAAAATGTTTCGCAATGTCATTTAAAACGGCATATGCCCCATCATTGGAGAAACAGTTGTTTGCAAGACTCGCGAAATATGCTACTCGTTTTAGTTCAGATTTTACTAAGTTACTTTCCATTGGAGAGAAACTTAAATCTCTACTTATTGTAGTGGGTACTACTATAATATCATATATTGTACTATACTTTTTTTCTGCATGAGTTCGTAAGAGACGTCCTCTTCTTTGTATAAATTCTCTTGGATTTCCGGTACTAGATGTAAATATACCACATTCAGCTCTAGGAACATCAACACCTTCGTCCAAACATTTCATCGCTAACAGTACATTAATAGTACCATCAGCGAAAGATTTTAATAGTATATTTCTTTTCTGTTTATCATCTTGACTTGTGAATGTATTACATAAAAGGTTAGGATATTTCTGTTTGGTTATATCCAATAACTTTTGTATAAAACTGATATCATCCATTTCTGAAAGTGAAATTTCATCTTCCAAACCTAATTTATCATATTTCCCTTGTGGTGCATAAACAAATGTGTATCTAAGATTTTCTTCACCAATATCTTCCAAAATCTGCTGATATACCCTTAATTTATCGTCACATTTATGAATAATTCTTTTTCTATTCATAAGAAGTTTTTCGGCTTCTTTTTTGTCCTTAAACTTCTTTTTTGAAGAATCCCACAATTGGGCCAGTTTTTTTGACAGATAACTGTATCTATTCATTTCCTCTTCATTCAAATATGCTACTTTAGGGAAATAGAAGTATTTACATAAGCGTCCCTGTTTAATCGCTTCGCTCATTGTAAACGAGTAAGTATAAGGTCGTTGATCATTGAAAAACTTGCCAATAGCTTCGGTACCTTCCTGATCGTATATTCTTTCGGGGGTTGCAGACAGTGCTATTCTACGAGGAATATCCATTGTCTTGAAACAAGATAACACGTTTTTTCCTCCAATATTGTGTGCTTCATCGGCGATTAAAAGCATAGAAGAAGACAATGCTTTAAGCATCATCTGGAAATCCTTATTAACAAAGCTATCGTATGTAGATATTATTGCATAGTTTATGATTTTCCCTCTTTTAACTTTTTGACTTATCTCCAGAATTTCTCTCCTCCAAGTAGAATTTAGAGATGAAACGCATAAGATTTTTCTAAAATTAAATTGTAATAGTTCTTCTTTCCATTGATCCACAAGGTCGAGAGTTGGAACCAAAATTAGAAGATGATAATATTGGTCTTCATTAAATTCATGCAATGCACAATTAAGTGAAGTTACTGTCTTACCCGTACCTGTGGCCATGGCAAATATACCCATCTTTCCATTTTCTAACCAAGCCTTATATGCTGCTTCCTGATAATCTCGGGGGCCTTCTTTGTATTTAAGAGGGAAATGAGGTGAATTTACAGACAATGAGTTCTTTTCTTTTTGGATTTCCTTTATAAATTCTTTTTCTTTTTGCAATAGATGTTCTGGATCTTGGTTTGGATAAGTCTTTAAGATTTCGTTGCAGAATTTTTTTGCTTCAAAAACTTTTACACCAGGACAATCACCATTCCAAACTTTGTTGAAATGTTGCTCAAAATTAGAAACTTTATCTTTACTATCGTCACCTCTCCATGAGCATGTACACTCCAAGGTTTCCAAATTTCCAAGTAGTGCATTAGCAGTTAAATTCATGGAACCATTGAAATAAATTTTATTTCCATTCTCATCAGTAAAAATACCATATTTTTCATGGGGTAATCCTCCGTTATTCAAAACTACAATTCTAACGTTTATTCTTGAAGTTTGAATTAGATATGCGATACATTGAAAAAAATGTTCGTCTCTCTTTTCAAAGGTACTCTTCCACTGTGTGAATGTTAGTGCCAAGGTATCGTCAAATTTATCATCATAGTCTCCCTTGAGTAAATCAAAATCTTCGTTACTTACGTACTGGTTAATGTACAAATTCATCCTTCCTGTATTCATGATGAACTTAGCCATTCCGCTTGCCAAGACATTAAAACTTGCTGAGCTGAAATATCCTAACCCTAAATCAAGTTGTATGCTGTTACTAAGGGCCTGTAGACAGAATTCAGAAGGTTGATGCGAATCAATCTGGGAATAACTATAATAAAATATCTTATCTGCTAGCATTGTTCTATAAGATTTTACAAAGTTCAATAAATGCTTTTTCTTGATTTGGTTCTAAATTTCCATCATAAAAGTCCTCTTGAGTTCGGTGAAACCATTTATCAAGATCTTTTTCTTCGTCAAAACGTTTATCAGGTTTTCTATTATTTAACTGGACAAACGATTCATATTGAAAACATAAACTAAACCATTCATATGATCTTTTTGTACTAGGGATGTTACTATAAGTAGAGTTTATTCGTTTAACCTCATCAATTTGTTTCCCGTTTGTGGACTTTTTTGCTCTATTCCACCAACGATATAGTAATTCTTCTTGAGAATCTTCAGATGGATAGAAAGGGAAATGACCTTTGCTTTTTAGGAAAGATTCTAGATCATTTATTTTTTGCATAAAACGTCTATCAGATTCGTCTACATAGTACCAACTTGGGTACGTTTTGTCTCTAAGTCCGTAAAATCCACCACTAAACTGTACAAATTGATCACCACTAGAAATTGTAGCGCGTATGCTATTATCTGAAGAGTCCCTATATTGTTGCACATGTTCTATAATTTGTCCAATATGAACAGGTTCATTGAACTTAGCAAGATATTGAGATATCACGTCACGCACTCCACCAATCTTGACATGTTTCCATTCTATTAAACCCACATATGTTCCGGTTCCAACCATACATAAACGAGGGTCTTGATATACGATATGTTTTACACTTTGTGATGACTTATATTTAGTCAGTGATTTCTCTTCTAATTGGGGATAAAGTTCTTCAATTGTCATTGGATCTCCATTATCCTCTAGTATTTTATAAATAATGTCGGATGGATTCAACTTTTTCCTGCCTTCAAATGTGAATTCAAAGTTGTCATTGGGAATTTTTTCAAACTCATTAATAAGTAAAAGAGTTAATGTTTCGGATACGGTACTGACCTTATCTGTATCAAAATCTAGCCAGGACATGAAAAATGTATCTAACAATAATTCTTCTACTGATAAAGTTACATCTTCCTCTGAATCCTCCTCAATATCATTAATTAATTGAGGTAACTGATTAAAATCAAAACTCTTTGATAATGTTTTTTTGATTAGGAATGAATGTTCCCAGTAAGATTTTGTTCTTGTAGGCATTGGTAGTAAACCTAGTCCAATTATGTCAAAATCTTCCTTACATAAGACGTAAATAATCAGTAATATAAAGTAGTCAGAAAGATTAGTACTTTCATTACTTTTTAATTCTTTGGCAAAAGCAATGTCTAGTAAGTCTTTATCTTTTACTGCATCTATAACATATTGCCAATCATGTAATTGGTTCAATATATAATGATAATCAATACATGTCGACTTGGTTTCTTTAATACGTTTAAAATCATTATTAAGAGATGAACAAATTTGTCTTACTCTTTCTCTAGAGAGATTTGCATCTGTCGCAATGTCGTCTAAAGATTCCTTGACTACCTCATCGAAAACGCCTGCATATCTGTTTAAATATTGTAAGTCTCTACTTGAAAATAATTCCTTTTTAAGGTAATTTTCAAGGATATGAAACATAGGAAGATGGTTATACTTTTTATAAAAATCGTTAGAAAAATCATCAAAAAAGTCTCCATAAACTGTTTGTTTATCAATAATAAACAACTGCTCTGGGTTCATATCTTTTTCGATCATTTCATCTACAAGCTTTGACATTTTATTAACCAAAGCTAAGATTTCGCTTTCGCTTTTCTTACCTATATTTTTTAAGCTTTTAACATCTTTACGACGTACAATAAAATCTTCAATGAAATCTCCTTTATAGTTTGTTATTCCATTTTGAGATCTAACGGATAACAATAATATGGATGATTGAAGAGTCTTCTCCAAAATGGCATACTGAACCTTACCTATTCTTTCCTTAAGTGTTTTTTCTTTGAGCAAATCCTTCTCGAGAATTTGTACATTCTCACTTAGACCTATGCCGTTATGTCGATTATAATATTCCTCTATAAAATCTATAAGGTCTTCTTTGATCTTTTCAAAATCGTAAACAGATTTCCGACCAAAATTCCTTAATTTAAGAAGTTTATATTCACTGGCGAATAGATAATTAACCAAAAAGTCTCTGTAACCTATTGTAAAGCAAATACTATTCATTACCCTTATTGGTAGGCTTTTAAGTAAATTAATGAAATAGTCTTCAATTATTTCATATTCTTCTTTATTAAGGCTATAGATAAAGATAACGTATTTCTGATTTTCACACTTATTTCCACCATAGGCATCATCGTCGATTGTACAAATATCAGAACCGGAGAAGCCACTCCCTGATACAAAGTTCACTTCTGTATCAGGCATAGGATTATCTTGTTCTTGATTTATAGACGTTGAAACATTTTCAATATCAAGGACGTCATTATCATCTGTCTTTACAAACTTTTTATATTGTTCCTGGAACATATGGATATAATCTTTGATTTCAGAAAAATTATTATTTGTTATATAGTACCTTTTAAGAAATGTTTCATCACTACAATATACGTAATCGAGAAGAAAAATTTTAGTTCCTATCTTTTCTATAATTTCCTTTACATTTTGTGGAGCCGTTGATATAATTCCTTCAAATAAAGTGATTACCGATGAATTCTCTTTTTGAAGTTCTTCTTCAAGCTTTTCCAAATAATATAAAGATTCTATTATAGCATTATTCTCGAAGAGAAGCATAAGTTCTTTTGCAACATTTTCATTATATGAATTACATTCATCAAATTTTAGCTCAAATAATCGCGTCTTTGGCTTTATAGCGTTATAAGCTTCTACAGATAAGTAACCTGCAGTCATGATTCTAAAAAAACTTATGTTTTGAGCTCTTAGCATATTGATTTCAAACCTTCTTGAATTTTGTCAAATAAATAATCAAATCCTACTAAATTAGGATTATCTTTAACGTCATGCATAATTCTCTCCAACCCGTCATCTAGATGAAGTTTGAAGTATCTTGGAAGATCCTTATCATTCATTTTTATGGAGTAGTATTTACACATTATTGCTGCATACATTGGGTAAAGATTACCGAAAAGAACACTTTTACTATATTCTTTTCCTCCAGAATCTTTAATATCTAGTGGAGAAAACCTTGCACCACATTGAAGCGAATATGCAATAGCAACTCTAGCTATTATATTTTCTGCACCTAAAGCAAATTTACGTGTTAAAAGAGTTACAGTTTCTTTATTCTGTGAACTTGTTTTTATATGGGTAAACATTAAATTTCCTCCTTTAAAAAGTCGTTAATAGCAATTCTCTTAAAATGTGATTGCGTTGTATCGTTCTCAATCAAATAAGTAGCATTTATCAGTGGTTTCATTACTTGATATTCTTCATAAGTCAATTCCTTATACAATAAAGGGAATAGGACTACTTGTTTTGATATGTTTGGATAAAATTCAGTTATGATTTTAGTTGCATGACTTTTATCGAATTTCTGTAATGGTGAGTCAATGAAGACTGGAAATTGAATTCCACTTTCATCAACTAATGCTTTTAAGATTGATGTCGCATATAATTGCTGCTCGCCTTTAGAAAGTGAATCTTTATTTATACGATGATTAGTATTTGAATATAATTCTATATCCATATCTTCTCCATTAATTATAACCTCGACGTTTCCAATAAAATCTTCTTTGTGCATTAAGGTATTGAGAATCGATTTGATTCGTCTTTCTAATGAATATTTCTTCTCCTGCTTCAAAGACACAAGGAAAGTACTTAATTCATTTATTATTTGCTCTGCAATTGCATCTTTTTTAACATCTATATCATCAAGGCTGACAATTTTACTTAATTCAGAAACCTGTTTACTTACAGTAGATAACTCTTGATTCTTGGTACCATAACTTTCGTGCTGCAATAACAATTCACGTTCTTTGTCAGATATTTGGAGTTCGATAACGTTTTTTTGAGCTCGAATATTTTTGATTAATTCATCATTCTCTTTACTCTTGATATTAGACAATTTTCTACTGTTACGATCCAAAACTTGTTTATTCTTTTTATAATCTTCAGCTAGACGTTCAAACTCGGTTTTATATGTTGTCGTTATGTTGTTATAAACAGACAAAAACTCTTCGAAATCACTATCTGACATAGTAAGTAGAGTTTCTTCAGAAGAGATTTCGCCAACATATTTAGAAAGAATACCATCTATACGAGACTGTAAATTGATCATCACCGAATCGTCAATTTCCACGTTTTGGACCATTTGATAAAGATCTGTTTTGATTTGAGAAACGATAAGATTACGACTATTCTGATTATCATTGAATTTTTGTTTCTCGTGATCTATCTCTAACTGATTTTTAGTCTCATACAAAAGACTACCAGTTATTGCAAATGGAGCATATTCAAGGAATAACTTTAACTGTTTCTTATATTCTTCATCCTTTTTCTTAGTGGCTTCTATTACGGATTCTAACTTTTGAATTTCATTTACAGTAGCGTTATTTCCCTCACGCATTAATTGCATTTGGAGTTCACTGTCTCTATTCCTCAGTTTCTTTATTTCCTCCTCCAGTAATGACCTTGACTTAATGTTTTCTTCAAGTGCTGTTTTTAGTGATTCTTGTTTTGTTAATAAGTTTATTAGTTTCTCTCTACTTAATGTATCAGAAGAACGTTTTCTAAATCTTAATCTCACATTCTCGAGATTCTTCTTGAGATCTTCATACTTTCTTACTCCCAAGACTTCGTTATATGCGGAACAAAGTCTTCTTCTTTCACCTACTGTATTAGTTTCGGCTAAAGCTACAATTTGTTCAGAATCGAAAAAGAAAAATCGGGCAATGTCTTTATTCAAAACAAAATCATTAATAAAAACGTCAGGACCAATTTCATTGGTTAATTCGTTTTTTACACCATCAATCAAAATTTCAACAGACTCTTTGTCTTGTATGATGTCATAAGAACGTATAATCTTTAACGATGTACATGGCAATGAAGGTATTACGACGTCCGAGAAATCGATTGAGACATAATACTGTGTAAATGATTTTAAATTTTCAGTATCTGCCGAATAACCACGTTTTTTAATTTCTTCCTTAATTTGATCATCTAAACCCTCAACCTCGGCTTTTATTTCATTATTTAAGTTACCTTTTAGGAAAGCATTGTATCCATTGGTTGAAATATCTTTTCTAACCTCAGCTTCTACCTCTGTCATGAGTTTTCCGTACAAGCACCAAATAAGAGAATGCAAGAAGGTGGTTTTTCCGAAACCGTTTTGCCCGGAAATAAGGAAGATGTTCTTCTCATTATCAGGCGTAAAATCTATTCGATTTTCTCCTTTATAAAGTCGATAGTTGTTAAGTATAATATTTTTAATTATCATAAATCTGCCTCCCTTATAAATGATTCTAAACGTGTTTCTAAATCTGTCGCTAATCCGTATTTCCTCATTAATAGCACTTTGTTTTTTTGTAGTGCCAATAATTCCTGTATGAGTTTGTAATGGCTTGGGTTATCTTTACATGATCTTTCTAAAAGTAAACGTTCTTGTAAACCTATGCTTGCATTAGGGATATTGTAACCATAAACTTCATTGTATATGTCATTTACGGTTGTGTCAAAATTACCATCTCGATACCATATTACCTGGATTGCAATTAATTCTTGATTTGTAATTAAGTCGATACTTGCACGATAGTCTTGAGTGTTTTTTTGAACAGTCAATAATTCTCTAAGTAGCTGAATACGATATTCCATCGTATAGTTACCCATTTTATGCCCTGATTCATCTACCGCACGTTGTCCATTTCTTCTTGTTTCGCATCTTAAATCTGACACATTGCGATTTTCAACAAGTCTATCACGGAATTCCAACAAAGGCTTCATCCATTCAATACCATTCTTTATAAGAGATGACATCGATTTATCTTCTTTTACGACTGTACATACCCAACATCCAAATCGACTTTGTCCACAAGATTTATGGCTGTCATTTGTAACTACAGTTGGACATTCATAGTCATCAGCTGAAGCATCCATGTATATTTTGAAGAGAATCTCATTATCAAATCCCCAAGGGGAAGGGATAGAATTAATAATCCACCACACTTCTTCTAACATAAGTTCCTTTATAGGAGCATATGTGAATGTATTGGGATTTAATGGATGTTTTGAAAGACGATGCCCCTTTATTTCATGTCTTCTAATTGAACGCTCTCTCTGCTGACTTTCTGATAAACGAGTTCCAACCAGGACTATCGCTTCTCCATCTGCTGCGACTTGGTCGGTTATGAATTTAGAAGTAGGTTTTATTTTCATCTTTTCCGTACAAAAACGAAAAGAATTATTGGGTACAGGGTAACCTTTTCCTATTACGCAGCACCAGAAAGAATCTTCTAGTTCAGGAGTTGTAGTAGCTACAGTAATAGGTAAAAATTGTTCCTTTGCCGCACGTTGAATTTTAGCCAATACTTCTGTAACATAGGCTTCAATAATTGGATTTTCAACCATTGTGTCGTTACAGACCACATATATATTTCTTTTAAGTTTAACCCCCGATTCCTTCAATTCTTGGATTGCAAGCCACGTTAAAGTTAGAAGGACCGTAGAGTCCTTTCCTCCAGAGAATCCAATAATCCAGGGCCTAATGTATCTATCGTCTTCTAGATACTGGTCTTTTAGTTCATCTATTATAGATCTAACTCGTTTGGATTTAATGTCGATATTCATTATTTTATGTCACTATCTGTAGTTCGAACGTATTGTTTTCTTGTTATTAAAATACGACGATTATTTATTTGCATTCCTCGTCTATTCTAACGAGTGCAGCAAGGTCAGTATCAAGTAATTTTGCTATCTTAATAAAGGTTTCCATACTAGGCTGGCTATTATTAGTGCACCATTTGGAAACTGTTGCCTGGGAGCAACCAAGTTGTTGTGCGAGCCATAAGTTTGTTTTACCCTTTTCTGCTAAAACTACTTTAATGCGATTTATTCCTTTAGCCATATTTGTTTTTTTTTATTTATAAAATCTGTTTCACTACGGCTGTAATGTCATATTAATCATACTCATTTTAATCTCTTTTGTATTTATTGCTCATACCTATTCAAGTATTATCGCCGTTCCCCAAAATGTAATACAAATTAAATTATATTATCATTTCCAGTTATATAAAGGAGACAAAATGACATAACATTAGCCCTACAAAAATAATAATAAATACCTAATTTGAATAACGTTATAGTAAATAATTCTAAGTCATAGTAGATTTATTATCGTTTACTTCAATTTTTGTATAATATTTTTACGAGAATGATTCTTTTTAGTTAGATTTTCGATATTTCTATGAATTATGTGAGTTATTTCAAAATGATTGATTAATTTTGAAAAGGTATGGTAGATTATCTTTATTCAGCTTTATCCAAATAATGCTATGAGTTAATCATTTTTTAAGAATAAACATATTTGAAATCAATCATCCAGTAACATCTTAAGGTTTAATAAATTTATAATATTATGATAATAATAAAACACAATTTTGATGAAACAAAATTTAAGTGGCTGTGGGCGAAATATGTCAAAGCTGGCAATATTGAAAAACATTGTACTGCATGTTTAAAAGGCCCTTATAGTAAGAAATTTTCTGGTACTAGTAATAAAGATCTACTATCTCAGCCTGAGTTTGTTATGGATGAAGTAGACCAAACCAATTTTGATGCTATATATTTTTGTGGTGTATTAAAACGTGGATATCCAAAAACGAATTATCCCCATAATGTACACTTTGCAGTCATACCTAAAGAGGGTGCTAAAGATGTATGGGAATTTGAGAACTGGCATGTTGAGATTCAGGGAGGTTATATATCCCCTATCCCAACTGAAGAGCAGCTACCTCAATCTCTAAAAGAAGGAATTTACAACGAACATTACTATACATGTAGAATATTTAGATGGATGGTCGGCTTCTATTATCCAAATTTGCTTATCCATTAAATAAAGATCTATAGCGAGGAGTGGATTAGTAGAAAAATGGTAAATGGCTAGGAGAACGACTTCAAACAAGTTCCTGCTAAGTTAGTCGTTGGTGCACTAATACAACTCTGCCTGATTTTAATACCTTATATGAGATAGCTATCCTTTTAAATGTTTCTTTACATGAACTTTTAGTTAAACAATTATAGATAATGAAAATATCCTCCGTATATATATTAACATTACAACAATTAGAAGGAATAGGAAATAAGACCATATTCAAAATTGTCGAAAATTATCCCAGAGAAATTAGTTCTTTATCAGATTTATACTCAGCCATTAAATCGTTGAAAGGCAAAAAGTTACTAGAAATAACTGAAGAAGAATTAGCAGAAAGTTATAAAACAGCTCAAAGAATAATTAGTTTAAGTAAGGAGCACGGTATCGGTCTTATTTCTTACTTTGATAATCTGTATCCGAAACAATTTAGGTATACAATTAATGAAGCTGGTAAATTTGATCCACCACTTCTTCTTTGGTATAGAGGAAATCTAGACATCTGTAATTTGCCGAGCATAGCAATAATTGGCACTCGAGAAGTGACGCCAGAAGGAAAATTAGGAGGAGAATATTTAGCTCAGGAATTTGCAAAACGTAATTTCAATATTATATCGGGACTAGCATTAGGAAGTGACACCTGTGGGCATATAGGAGCTTTGCGTCAGGGAGGAAAAACTACAGCTATCTTAGCAAACGGGTTGGATTTCGATTCTATTTATCCAGCAGAAAATAAAAAACTAGCTGAAGAAATTGTAAGTAACAATGGTCTCTTGCTTTCGGAATATCCTATAGGACAAAACGTCAACAGATACAGCCTTGTTGCTAGGGATAGACTTCAAGCTGGTCTAGCATTAGCAACGTTAGTAGTACAAACAGGTATCAAAGGCGGTACAATGCATGCGGCGATAACAACTTTGAAATCAAATAAGCCTCTTTATGTGATGAAATTTAAATCAGAATCCATCAATAATCATGTAAAATGTTTAGGTAATAAATATCTGGCTGAGCAAGGGGCACACTATATTAGCGGAGCCTCTAGTTTAGATGACATCTGCAACGACATCGTCAATTTCACAAAGAATAAGTCTAATTTATTTGATTAATCAATTATTCATATGAAAGACATAATATTTGATCTCGATTCGACTTTGGTAGATACGACTTGTCTAGAAGGTTATAGACGTGAAAAGAATTGGCAACAGGTTTACAAAAAAATTCCTCAAACAAATTTGTATGAGGGTATAAAAGAAGTCCTTGAAGTTATAGGTAAATATAAAATAAAAGCAGCGATTGTCAGTACCGCTCCAAGACCATATGTTGAAAAATTGATTTCATACTATCTAATGCCAATACAATACATAGTCAGTTATCATGATGCTAATAAGATAAAGCCATACCCAGACCAAATGCTTAAAGCTTTAGATCTAATGAATACCCAAGCCAAAGATTGTATTAGTTTTGGAGATCGTGTCATAGATATAGAAGCTTCTAATTCTGCAGGAATTGAAAGTGTTGCGTGTTTTTGGGGAACAAAAGAACAGAGGGATTTGATTAAGTCTGATTACAGTCATGCTATATTCAACCCGATAGAGATTCTTACTTTAATAAGATGAATGCCATGGGATTAATTAATTATTTTTCAGAAATAACCAACAAAGATATAATTAACCTATTTGAAGAATTAAAGAAATTATATCCAGAAGCTTTAAAGCAGTGGTTACATAATAGATATAATCCTAGGTACGTTATACCTGCTAAATATTCAAGTATGTTCTACGAATCAGATAAATTTTACGATCAATTTTTTCTTATAACTGATTCAAGCAAACCAAGGAACGTAGATAATCTAACATTCAAAGAAAAAAAATTCATTGTAGATAAGAAACAAATCATATTAGATTGTGCAAAATGCTTTGAACATTATTCAAATGTGTATAACACATTTAATAGTCTAAGTTATTCCTCTCCGTTAATAGTTAGATATTTATTAGAGAAGTATTTAAGTATTAGTTTAGTTCAAATAAATGAAGAAGAAAATATAGTTAAAGACGTAAAAGGAGTAGATATAAAATATTCAGATTTACAACTTTTCCCTGATAGTTTAAATACTATAAATTCATTTGATGAGTTAAGCCTAGAGCAAAAAGAGCTAGTTTTACAACATATAGATGAATATATAGATATAAAACAAAAAATCGATCATGAAATAGAAATTCGAAAGCGAAATCAAGTCCAACAAATATACCGTAATAAGTTCAAAGAATCAGTTGAAAATGTACCACGACGAGCAAAATACTATGAATTCTTTTTAGCTAGTAATGGAATCAATGAAAGAAAAGAAGAATATTGCGTCCAACATCTAGCAGAATTAGACTTGTATTTGCAATCTATTATAAAATCGAAATATGATAAACTTAAAGAACTCTATCCTGAAGGGATAAGGTATTATGATGATGGAAATGAATTTAGTGAAGGTGATAACCTTTCTGGTTTAGATTATTGGGAGGATTGCGTCAATTGTGAAAGTTTAATACGAAAACAACATTTTATAGCTCTCGAATATGCAGAGCTTTACAAAAAATATCCTAATGGGATTGAAGGTTATAAAGAAACTCACCAAACAGTAAATGATCATTTGTGTATGGTGTTTATACCTTCAAAAGAAGAGATTGTTAATCTTGGAGAGGAAAAATTAGCACATTATGAGAAACTAGGACAAATTGTAAAGTTTAATAAAGAATGGAAAGAGAATCAAGATGAATTTTGCCGTCAGACAAGAAAAGAACATGAGGATGTGTTAGCCGGTTGGGGATGCTATTACTATGACATTCCAGTTAAGTATCAATCGTTATATGACAAATCTACTTCATTTAATTATACGATATGGCAACACTTTGCAAATTCATATTGTTCTAATCTAGACCAGGATCTCACGAATAATAAATCGTTTGAAGAGAATTATTATAAGTTACCCCAACTTAGAAATCTTTCTATATACTACAAAACAAGTGTATATGATAAAATCTTGAAGTATATATACCTGTTAAAGAAAAAAGTTGGTATGGTGTTAGTTTTATTTGGAGATAGCGAAGTAAAAGATCCGGATTCATTAAATAATTATCACTTTAAATACTTAAAGCAGCAATTAGAAAAAAATAAAATTTTTTACGGTAGCAAATTAATAAATGAAGATCACGATTATCTATATAAACACGTTGTTATAATAGAACTCATAACTACCAATAAAAATTTAGAAAAACAATGTACTGAAATTCTAAAAAAATTTAGTGTGACAGCACCTAACATCACTTATATTTCTATCCAAAAAGAAATGGATGACCAAGAGATGTCACGTATTATAGCATCGACTAATGAAAAAATAAGAATAGCAAAGCAAGAAGAGGAGAAGAAACAGGAAGCAGAACGTGAAAGAGAGAAATTTGAAAAGTTTGCCCTTTATACTCATAACTTTGATAAATATGATCTGCAAAATTGTGTAAGCAAATGGTCTACTCCAGCTAAATCTTCTCTTAAATGTTTTTCTATGTTCTATTACTATCCTACAACTTGCGAGTTTGAAGCAAATGAGGAAGAATGGGAGGTACGGAACCTTATTTGGAATTTTAAAGCTAGTCCCAATAGACCTGTTTCTGAAAATACAATAATGGTATTGCACGAACGAGCGACATTGAGAATTGTCGAAAAAATGAAGTTTTGTCTGCTTAAGTTTTTTGATGACTGCAGAATAAACAAACTTACTTTGGTTTGTATTCCTTCTTCTAGTGCCATTGTTACCAATAGAAGGTATAAAGATTTTTCTTCTTTGATATGCAAAGACTTAAAAATGGAAAATGCTTTCGAGCATGTACATGTGATTGCTGATGGAGAAGCAAAACATAAAGGTGGAACCACTATTGCAAAATATCAGCTGGATGAAGACTTTTTTAAAGATAAGTTCATAATTCTATTTGATGATGTTATTACATCAGGTGATTCCATGGAGCAGTTCAAACGTAAATTGGAAAGATGTGGTGCTAGTGTGATATGTGGATTTTCAATTGGCAAGACCAAACACGAGCGACAAGAAGTTAACCCATTAGATAATATTGAAAAATATATTTGTACTGAGGATGTCGATGTCGAAATTGTTAATGAACTATCAAAAACTTTTTTAAAAGACATTGATGATGATCTTCCTTTTTAAACAAAAAAAATGGAACAATCTTTATATAACATAATTGAACATGTAGTTCAAAAATATCCGTTTCTTTCAATAGGATATAATGAGAATTACGAGCTATCAGAATGTGAGTACACAAAAATAGGTAACTTACTATTCTTATTTTGTATGGTTGATACTTATTCAACTCCTAATTATTTGGTTTTAGAAGATGGAGTCGTTATAGGGAATAAAGATGATCTCTTAAAACAGGATAAATTGGATGACTTAAATAGTATTGGCTACATGTTAGCAAAACCTGTTTTTGACATATCTTCACCAGATTTTAATATTAATGGTAAGGGTTATGGAGTTGCAGTTATAGATATTGCAACTATTGGACTATTAAAATTATATTATTTCACAGGTGATTGGACTAATTCTGTTAAAATGCAGAGCCATAATGAGGATTATATAGTATTTAATTTTAGAAACATCTTATATGTACTGTTCATGAATGATATAAATGCTGATCATATTTATATGTCTTTAAGAGGGGAAAGATGTAAATGCTATGATAATTATCTGTTAACATTTCCAGATGATAACTATGATGTTAGCGAATCTATTTCTATTATTGACCTAAAAAACAAAAATGAATATATATTATCATGGATTCTAGAACAAAACGGAATTAAACATGTAGAAATAAGCAAAACTTATTTAGATCTGGTGAAGAGAGAAATAAAAATAACCGATGTTTATACTGAGAAATGCATAAG
>JAHHQS010000071.1 GCA_020026285.1 Parabacteroides sp.
TTTCCATATCCTTAAAAGTTTGTAATTTTTGTGATAAAAGTGCTCTGTTTCTACTTTTATAATCTGATTTTTATTGTTATTGTTCATGGATACGTGAGAAAAGTTTGTTTGTCGCGGATGATTATTGATTGGAATGGGTGAAATGGTGGATAAAAAAAGTCAGTTAATGTCAATTTGATGACATTAACTGACTTTCAAGTTTGTATGAATAAGGCTATTTATGAAAAATCAGTAGAAATCTGATTTGCAATTCCTATTGTAAGTTCTCATACAAATAGCGTTTGATACTCTTTTTCGGAGTCTTTTCGAATTCTGTAGGATATAGAATAATAGATGTTACAGCTTCATAAGGAGCAACCAGTTTGTTTAATTCTTTTCTGTTTTGTTCCATGATTGCTGGTAAATCTTCATGACTGACTCCTGTACTGTCTACTGTATCATAATCAGGATAAACTAGTCCGACCAGTTTTCCTCCTTCTCTTTCAACAATCAGACTCTCTAATACGTATGGAAGATTATTTAATTTAGCTTCTATTTCTTCCGGATAAATGTTCTGTCCATTCGAACTTAGCAGCATAGTCTTGCTTCGGCCTCTGATAAAAATACGGTTATCTTTATCAATTGTACCTAAATCTCCTGTTCTTAACCAGCCATCGTCAGTGAATACACTTTTGGTTATTTCTTCATTCTTATAATAACCTTTCATGACATTCTCTCCTCTGACCTGAATTTCTCCTACTTTGTTGTATGGGTCTTCCGAATCGATGCGTACTTCCATGATTCCTTTTAATATTTGTCCGCATGAAGTAGGTATATAATCTTTATGACTGTCATAACTGATCAGTGGCCCGCATTCAGTCATACCATAACCGATTGTATAAGGGAATTTGATCTTAGTAAGGAAATCTGCTACTTCTTGATTCATAGCAGCACCACCAACGATAATTTCACGGAAATTACCTCCCATGGCGTTAGATAATTTTTTGCAAATCTGTGCATATATACGTTCATTGAGTAAAGGAATGTTTAATGCAAATTTTAAAGTACGTTTACTTAATTGAGGAGCGATCATTTTCTTATAGATCTTTTCCAAAATTAAAGGAACGGTCAAAATAAGATTCGGCTTTACTTCTTCAAAGGCTTTTAATAAGATTTTTGGAGAAGGTAATTTACCCAATAAATATACATGTGCGCCAAATGCCATTGGAACCAGGAAGTTGAAAGCACAGCTATAGGCATGAGCTAACGGAAGAAAACATAGTTCTCGTTCTCCTCTGAATAAAACATCCAAAGTGCGTGCATAAGTTACGTTTCCTGCCAAATTGTTACCGGTAAGCATAACTCCTTTACTAAAGCCGGTTGTTCCAGAAGTGTAATTTATTAAAACAACATTATTGTTATCAATGTCGGCATATTTAATATCTTCACGAGTGAATCCGTTAGGATAAGTTGTCATGAATTTATTGTTCAGGTCTTTCATCAGTTTTTGGATGTTTTCTCCATCACGCTGATGTAAACAGTGGTAATCAGCTAAAGAAAATACAGCTCTGACTTCACTGATCTTTTCTTCTTCCAGAGAATCCCAAATTCGATCACTGACGAACAACAAAACAGATTCAGAATGATTGATGATATGGTGAACATCATTCGGATTAAAATCTTGGAGAATTGGAACAATAATTGCGCCATATGTAACAGCAGCCATATAAACAACACACCAATTTGTACAGTCTCGGCCAATCAGTGCAATCTTGTCTCCTTGCTTAATCTGGCATTCTTTAAATAATATATGAAATTTAGCGATATCCTTTGCTACATCAGCAAAAGAAAACGTTTTCTGCTCTACGTAATCCGTTAATGCTGGTAAATCCCAGTTTTCTTTAAAACTGTTCTCGTAGATTTTGATGAAATTTTCTTTAATCATATTCCAAATACAATGTTAGAGTTGCAAAGATATATCTTTTTTTAGATATAGGAAACTCGTAGTTTGGGCGTTAAGTCTTTCGAAATGTTAATTTTAAAAATAAAACAGGGCCTCCTTTTTTTAAGAATGCCCTGTCTAAATGATTTATTATGATATCAGTTATTCTTCAGTCTGAGATTCTTCGTAAGCCTTCAAAAGTTTTTCTTGAACATCAGAAGGAACTAGTTCGTAAGAAGCGAATTTCATTGTAAATGAAGCTCGACCTCCTGTAATTGAACTCAAAGAAGTAGAGTAGTTAGACAATTCTTTTAAAGGAACTTTTGCTAACAGTTTTTCAAATCCTTTATCACTATTCATTCCCATGATTAATGCACGACGACTTTGTAGGTCACTCATTACATCTCCCATGAAATCTGAAGGAACAGATACTTCAACATCATATACCGGTTCTAGAATCTTTGGCCCTGCTTCTTTAAATGCAGCACTGAAAGCATTACGTCCAGCAAGCATAAACGAAATTTCGTTACTATCAACTGGGTGCATCTTTCCGTCGTATACACAAATACGAACGTCACGAGCATAAGATCCTGTCAAAGGGCCTTGTTCCATTCTTCCCATGATACCTTTTAGAATAGCCGGTAAGAAACGAGCATCGATTGCACCACCAACAATACAATTGACAAACACTAATTTTCCGCCCCATTCCAAATTGATAGTTTGAGTATCACGAACATTCATCTTGTATTCCTGACCACCGAAACGATAAGTATCAGGTGCCGGCATACCTTCGAAATAAGGTTCAACGATTAAATGTACTTCTCCGAACTGACCTGCACCACCAGATTGCTTCTTGTGACGATAGTCTGCACGAGCAGCTTTAGTAATTGTTTCACGATAAGGAATCTTAGGTTCTAAGAATTCGATAGGTAATTTATCATTGTTTTCGATTCTCCATTTCAAAGTACGCAAATGGAATTCTCCCTGGCCAGAAACAATAGTCTGTTTCAATTCTTTTGATTGTTCAACCAGCCATGTTGGATCTTCTTCGCGCATACGAGTCAAGATTTCCATCATCTTTTCAGCATCAGCTTCGTTGACTGGTTTAATAGCACGACGATATTTAGGATTGGGGAACTTGATAAAGTCGAAACGGTAATCACAATTCTTTCCATTCAGAGTGTTTCCGCGGCGAACGTCTTTTAATTTAACAGTTGCACCAATATCGCCGGCAACCATCTCTGAAACTTCGCTACGTGTCTGTCCGTCAGTAACGAATAATTGAGCAATGCGTTCTTTAGAACCACGGTCTGCATTCAATAGATCTTCACCTGATTTAATCTTACCAGATAATACTTTGAAATATGAAACCTGACCAATATGAGGTTCAATAGTTGTTTTGAAGAAGAATAAGCTTGTTGGGCCTTCTGAATCTGGAGTAACTTCAACACCTTCGGTTGTAACCAGACGAGGCATTTTGTCTGTACAAGGAACAACGTTTCCTAAGAATTCCAATGTACGACGGACACACATATCACGACCTGCGCATACACAGAAAACAGGGAACATATCACGAGTAACCAGGCCTGCACGGATTCCAGCACGCATATCGTCTTCGCTTAGAGTTCCTTCTTCGAAGAATTTTTCCATCAAAACATCATCATGTTCTGCTGCAGATTCTACCAATGCTTTATGAAGTTCCATCGCTTTTTCACTTTCTTCTTCTGGAATTTCCAAAACATCAGGAACACCACCTTCTGGTTTCCAACGATACATCTTCATTTTCAATACATCGACAACAGCATTGAAAGAAGCTCCGCAAGTAATAGGATATTGAATAGGGACAATCTTACTTCCCCATTGTTCTTGTAATTGTGCAATAGTTCCATCATAGTCAGCTTTTTCATTATCCAGCTGATTAACTACGAAAATAACAGGTTTGTGGAATTGTTCTGTATATCTAAATTGATTAACGGTACCAACTTCAACTCCATATTGAGCATTTAATACCATTAAAGCAGTATCTGTAACGTTTAAAGCAGAAACAGCTCCACCAATAAAATCATCAGAACCAGGACAGTCAATGAAATTTAATTTACGGTCTTGCCATTCTACACTAAAAACGGTCGAGAAAACAGAGTATCCATACTCCTTCTCAACCGGGAAATAGTCGCAAACTGTATTTTTACTTTCAACATTACCGCGACGTTTTATAATGCCACCCTCGAAAAGCATTGCTTCAGCGAGAGTGGTTTTCCCAGAGCCAGAACTACCTAAAATTGAAATATTCTTGATTTCGTTAGTTTGATATACTTTCATTTTGATATCAGGTATTTAGAGGTTTAACATTAATATAGATATATGTGACATTCTGAATGTCACGACCGCAAATTAGAAATACTTACTGAGAAAAGCAATTTATTATATCATGTTTGATAACATCGCTTTGTAGCAGCCGCTAATTGAAAAATTGGAAAGTGAGGCTGAAAAAATAAATGTAATATTTAAAGTTTACGTGAAATGTTCAATTTACTTATCTTTGTTTGTAAATAAAAATTTAATGAGTCGTATGGCTGGCCTTTATATACATGTTCCATTTTGTCAGAAAAGATGTTTGTATTGTGATTTCTATTCAAATACAAATATGTCTTATAAAGAATCTTACTTGAAAGCATTACTCCAAGAAATGGAACTTCGTAAAGATTATATTGAAGGAGAAATTCTCGAAACCATCTATTTGGGAGGAGGAACACCTTCTCAATTATCGATAAAAGATTTATCTGAAATTTTTGATGCTATTTATAAAAATTATTCTGTAGCATCTGATATGGAGATAACAATGGAAGCTAATCCGGATGATATGTCTGCTGAATACGTTTCTTCGCTACGTTCATTACCCGTTAATCGGATTAGTATGGGAGTCCAGAGTTTTGCTCAAGAAGATTTGACCTTTTTAAATCGGCGACATGATCGGGAAGAGGCCATTCAGGCTGTTCGCTATTGTAAAGAAAACGGATTTAATAATATCAGTCTGGATTTGATATATGGTCTGCCGGGACAGACTCCGGAAAAGTGGAAAAGAAATTTAGACGAAATAATAAGTTTGGATATTCCTCATATTTCTGCTTATCATTTGATATATGAGGAAGGAACAGCTTTGTACAAACTTTGGGAAGCAGGCAAGATTAAGCAGATTGATGAGGATGTCAGTTTGGACTTGTTCATGATATTAATAGATAGACTTCGAAGTGAAGGTTATGAACACTATGAAATATCCAATTTTGCTCTTCCTGGAAAATATTCCCGTCATAATAGCTCTTATTGGTTGGGAAAAAAATATTTGGGATTGGGTCCTTCGGCTCATTCTTATGATGGAAAGGAGAGAGAATGGAATGTTGCTTCCTTACCAGACTGGATAAAAGGTATAAAAGAGAGAAAACCTGATGTTGAAAGAGAAATATTGGACTTGGATACTCGATATAATGATTATATCGTTACTCGTTTGCGAACCATGTGGGGAATTGATTTGGACGAAGTGTTATTATTGTATGGAAAAGAGAAGCTAAATTATTGTTTGAAAATTTCAGAACGATATATAAAAGATAAATTACTGATACAAAAAGACAGAAAATTAACATTATCAAAAGATGGAATCTTTATTTCTGATGGAATTATGAGTGACTTGCTTTGGACATGATTCCTTGACGAAATAGCCGTTTTGTTGTACAAACTTCGAGTTTAAGAGTATATTTTTTGCACAATTTAAAGAAAAATGTGTTATAACTTTTGGTTTATTAAAAAACAATTCTTTATATTTGCGCAGTAAAAAACAGAAAAAGTGCCTTATTTATATATAATAGCGGGTTGTAATGGAGCTGGCAAAACAACAGCTTCTTTCACAATATTACCGGAAATGCTTAAATGTAAGGAATTCGTTAATTCTGATGAGATAGCTAAAGGTCTATCTCCTTTTAATGCTGATAGCATTGCGGTTGCTGTTGAAGCAAGTCGTATTATGTATAAACGAATAAAGGAGCTTATTGCATCGGGTAAAACCTTTGCAATGGAGACGACACTAGCTACGAGATCAGTTGCAAACTTGATCAAGGAAGCCCAAAAGGAAGGTTATTACGTTACATTATTGTATTTCTGGCTCAATACGCCGGAATTAGCAATTGAGCGTGTCAAAATGAGGGTCGCCGCAGGCGGTCATAATATTCCGGAGATGACAATACGTCGTAGATATAGAGCCGGTATACATAATCTATTTGAATTATATCTTCCTATTTGTGATTACTGGATGATTACAGATAATTCTATGACTCCGATGGAAGTTATTGCCAAAGGATTCAAAAATGAAAAAAAAGAAATATTCAATCAGGTTATTTATCATAAACTTGAAAGTCATGAGTGAACAGGAACTTAGAGAATTCGAAGAAAATATTGTAAAAGGAGCGAATGTCGCTTTTCAGCGTTTAGTTAGTCAGAAAAAGAAAGAAGACGGTGAATTAGTTTTTTCTCGTAATGGTCATATCTTTAGAGTAAAGGCTTCAGACCTTGATAAAGTTATGTTTTAAGTATTCTCAGGAATCAAAAAACCACTGTATTGTAAGTAAAAACGGATAGTTAATTGAAAATGCTATAAACTATACGCATTTAAAGAAAAAATATACAAAAAGATCCAATCTTAATAGATTGGATCTTTTTGTTTCTATGGGTTATTTCACAATATCCATTTCTTTGATCAGATAATCTGCTCCAGCATATTTATCAATTAGGAACAATACATAACGGATATCAACAATAATACTGCGTTGATAGTCGGGCAAGTATTCAATATCACCGCCAACTCCTTCCCAGTTACGGTCGAAGTTCAGACCTATAAGTTCTCCGTTTGCATTCATCAAAGGACTTCCTGAATTACCTCCGGTTGTATGAGTCGTTGCACAAAGAGCAACAGGCATTTTCCCGTTCGGCAGTTTGTAAGGACCAAAGTCTTTATTATGATATAGTTCTTTCAAACGTTTTGGAACGACGAATTCCCAGTTTGTGGAATCTTCCTTCTCCATAACTCCGTCCAATGTTGTCTGGCAGCCAAAATAGTCACAATCTCTCGGACTATAACCTTTTACCTGGCCGTAACTTAAGCGAAGAGTAAAATTGGCATCAGGCCAGTGAATCTTATCTTTTTCCATACGAAGCAATCCTTCTACATAAGTTCGATGTGCCATGTAATAACTGTCGTCGAATTGTTTCAAAGATGTATTCAATTCTTTGAGTTCGTCTTTTACAGAAGACGCAAATTGAAGAATAGGATCTTCTTCCAGAGCCTTGGCACTTGGGTGACTGGCGAATTTCTGATAATTATTTTGACTTCCAAAAATCGAAAATTCAAATAAATCGTTTACGAATTTATCTATATTCCCCTTATATTTATGTTCAATTGTACTAAAATATTTAGGTTGGAATTTTTGTGGAATTAATCTGCAATATTCTTTCAATAATATTTTCGCAATCTTTTTATCTACCTCCGGTGCATAATTTTTATTAAAGAAACGATGAAAGGCATTTGATAAAACTGTTAGTTGATCTTTTATAATGTCTTTATTATCATTTTTCAATGCATTAATAAGAGAATCCACTTCGGTAGGGACCGATGTAAATTCAATTCCGCGAATAATTGCTTCATCAAGCATCCATTTACGGAAGCGTAAATCTTTTCTATCTG
This sequence comes from Parabacteroides sp., assembly GCA_020026285.1. The sequence continues at coordinate 7,650 of JAHHQS010000071.1, forward strand.
AAACGATTTGTTCCAAAGTAAATAAAGCTTCTTCATATTGAGGCAGATTTTCTTTTTTAGCCCAATTTAATAAAGCGTCTTGTTCCTGTTTCTTTACTTTTTCGAAATCACGTTTGTTGATAGCCCAGTTACTACCGATAGAATTTTTATATGCATTTTCAGAACCGGCATATTTACTAGCGTATTGGATACGAGTTTTAGGATCTTTAAGCATTTCCTCAAGCATTGCCTGCTGACGTAATTCACGAATGTTGATTCGTACAGCATTGTCAATGTCACGTCGTTCTGCCACTTCCCAGGAAGTGTAGTATTTGTTTGTTCTACCAGGGAATCCCATAATCATAGCAAAATCGTTTTCCTGGAATCCTTTGATAGAAATTTTCATCCAACGCTTTGGATGTAAAGGAACATTGTTTTCTGAGTATTGAGCGGGATTGCCGTTTTTATCAGCATAGACACGAAAAACCGAAAAATCGCCAGTATGACGAGGCCACATCCAGTTATCTGTATCTGAGCCAAATTTACCAATAGAAGAAGGAGGTGTACCTACCAAACGAACATCCGAGTAAATCTTTTTAGTGAACATATAATACTGATTGCCACCAAAGAACGGTTTGATCTCGACTTCTGTTCCCGGATTATTCTGTAAGAATTTTTCTCCAACTTTCTTTTTAGCGAGTCCGTTTAAGAATTTAGGAGATAAGAAATTCATACTGTTTGGATCTTTATCCTTTGCCAGTTCTGCTTTGACATATTTTGTTACATCATCAATCTTGTCGATGAAAGTGACAGTTAATCCAGGATTAGGTAATTCCTGTTCTCTGGTAGTAGCCCAAAAACCGTCAGTCAGATAATCATGATCGACAGTACTATGTGACTGGATACATCCATAACCGCAGTGATGATTCGTTAGTAACAAACCATCAGGAGAAACGATTTCGCCGGTACAGCCTCCACCGAATATAACGACTGCATCTTTTAATGAGGCCTTTGTCGGACTATAGATATCATAATCCTTCAGTTTAAGGCCTAAATCCTTCATCTCTTCAAATTTTTGTTCTTTAAGAAGAGGAAGAATCCACATACCTTCGTCAGCTTTGACAGGTAAAGTCATTAATACTGTAGCGACTAGTAATAAAATTCTTTTCATGTATCAATTCTTTTATTTATTATCAGATAACTTTTACCATTCAGTAAAAGGTTTTTTAGTAAGCATGGAATTATAATATCTGCGATCTCCTGTTACTTCCTGACCAATCCATTCAGGAATAACGAACGACTCATCTTCTGATTTTAATTCTATCTCAGCCATAATTAATCCTTCATTTGCTCCATGGAAAACATCAATCTCCCACGTGTGACCTTCCACGTCAGCTAAATGTCGAACTTTATCGATAGCTCCAGGTTCGCACAATTTCAGTAACTGTTCGGCATCTTCTAAAGATATTTGTTTCTCAAATTCGTATCGACTCATACCTTTTTCATCAGAAGGACCTTTGATTGTCAGAAATCCATCCTGATCCTGAATCCGGATACGAACCGTTTTCCCAGGTTGTGAACAAATATATCCTTGAACGATACGTTTACTGGCAGAAACATCAGCCGAAAAATCTCCTTTTACTAAGAACTTACGTTCAATCTCTGTATGCATTGGTTTATTTGATTGTGACCATGGTAGCACCATATCCATATTCACGGAATGAAGCATCCTGGAAATAATGTTGTTTATATCGTGTATTCAGTTCCTTTTCGATTGCTTTACGTAAAACACCATCGCCTTTACCATGAATGAATACAATTTTCTGTCCTTTTTGATTAGCATATTGACTCATCACCTCATGGAATTTGTCTAACTGATAGTGTAGCATATCACTATTTGACAATCCGTTGATGTTATCTAAAAGTTCATGAATATGCAAGTCCACTTCAACGATTGAAGAATTGGCTTCTTTCTTCTTGATGATACTTTTTTTAGCCTTAGCCGGCTGTTTGTCTATTCTAGCCTTTTGATACATGGCTTCCTGGATGTCTGTTGCTGAAACTAACATTTCACGTTCAGGCAAATCATTTCGGACGATAGGACAAAGGATGGCATCTTCATCAAAATAATCATTTTCCATGAAGCAATGCAACTTGTAGAACTTGACGGTGTCCAGACGTAATTCTACAGAGATTGCGTTCTTTAAGGAGAAAGGTTTGTCTTTCTTGAAAGCTATCAGCTGTACACAGATACGTTCCAGTTCGTTCAGCTGTTTTTTCTCAAATTCTTCCAGAAAGATTTTTGTGTTTGGTTCAACGCTCCCGTTATAACGACTGATCCAGCTGTTGTTTTCGCGACTCATATAATTGAACAGGATGTAGTAATTGCTGTCGTTAATAAAGTACGCTTCATAACCACATTTCTGAATCTCTTTTGGATCGATAGGAAGATAAGCCAGAAAGATATTCAAACGTTCTCCTTCAGGAGTTTCTTCGTTTTCAACTTCTTTCTTTTCAGTTTCTGCCTGGAAACGGGTATTAACGATCTGTTTCTCCATTTCAGCTGCATTTGCTTTAGGCTTGTTGGAACTATGAACCTGGGGACCTTCTCCTACGACGACGCATTCTCTGATCAATGCCGGCACTTCAAAGCCATCTTCATCTTCTACCAAAACCTGATCCTTGCCTTTAAAACCTTTCACTATGCCGCCTCCGGTTGTATTTAGGAAACGGACGGTATCTCCAACTTTTATTGTATTCATATTACTTTGTTTTTGAGTTTAATATATAAATTTCTACTAAAAATAGATAACTTATTGACTTACAAAATTAATATTTTTATCGTATAGTTGAATTAATTTGTACTTTTGCACTGTAATTAAATAGAGATGGTAGATAATAAGACTCAACAAATTCGTATAGAAGAATATGATTATCCATTACCTGATGATCGTATTGCCAAATTCCCTTTGAAAAAGAGAGATGAATCCAAATTGTTATTATATAAGGATGGCCAAGTTGGTGAAAGTATATTCAAAAATCTGACCGATTATTTGCCAAAAGACTCTTTATTGGTTTATAACAATACACGAGTTATTCAGGCCAGACTATTGTTTCAGAAGAAAACCGGTGCACATATTGAGGTTTTTTGTCTGGAACCGGCAGAACCTCATGATTATGCATTGATTTTCCAGCAGACGGAACGATGCAGCTGGATTTGCCTGGTCGGGAATCTGAAAAAATGGAAAGAAGGTTTATTGTCCAAGACGGTAACAGTTCAGGGTGAAGAAGTTATTTTGTCTGCTGAGAAGAAAAGCAGCCATGGCGACAGTCATTTGGTAGAATTTACATGGAATAATCCGAAATATACATTTGCAGATCTTTTGGATGCAGCTGGAGTATTGCCAATTCCTCCTTATTTGCATCGAGAAACAGAAAAGAGCGATTTGCAAACATATCAGACCGTTTATTCAAAGATTAAAGGTTCAGTAGCAGCTCCAACAGCCGGGTTACATTTTACTCCGGAGGTCCTGGCTGATATAGATGCCCATGGTATTGGTCGTGAAGAAGTGACCTTACATGTTGGTGCAGGAACCTTTAAGCCGGTGAAGAGCGAGACGATAGAAGGTCATGAAATGCATACCGAATTTATATCAGTACGACGTAGTTCCATTGAAAGAATCAGGCAGAATCTGGGAAAGATTATAGCTGTCGGTACAACGTCTGTAAGAACTCTTGAAAGTCTTTATTATATAGGTGTAACATTGGCTGCAAATCCTGAAGCATCTTCAGAAGATTTGGTTGTCAAACAGTGGATGCCTTACGATGACAAGAACAATCAATTGACAACAGATGAGGCTTTACAACAGATCTTAGATTATCTGGATCGTCATCAGGCAGATAAATTGGTTACAGCTACACAAATTATTATCGCTCCTGGTTATGAATTTAAAGTGGTGCGAGGAATAATTACTAATTTCCATCAGCCAAAGAGTACCTTATTATTATTGATTTCTGCATTTGTAAAAGGAAACTGGAAAACGATTTATGATTATGCGTTAAATCATGATTTCCGTTTCTTGAGTTATGGTGATAGTTCTTTGTTATTATAATTAATCTATAAATATTGTAGAAGGGCATTTAGAATATGGTTTAAGTAATATTTTAGATGTCCTTTTTTATTTACTCTGTTCGTTCTTTAGATCTAGAAAAGAATGAAAGATTTCTCCAAAAAGGATGTCTTTCTTTGATTAATTCACCTTAGTGAATTAAAAGATCCTTCGTAATGTTTTTATGAAAACGATGCAATGTTTTGTTTGATTTACCTAGGTGAATTAATAAGTTCGTCGAATGATTTTAAATAAAGAATTGAAAGTCTATTATGTATTTCTATATAAGGATCTTAACCAATAAATATAGAGAACAAAATCATGTGCTTACGCAAATATTTTAAGGCTTCTGATATTTGATGCTCTACAGTTTTTTCGGAAAGCTGCATTATTTCGGCAATTTCTTTATAGGACTTTTGTTCCTTCCTACTCAGATTGAATATTTTTTGTCGTTGAGGTGGTAATTCGGAAATAAGTTGATCAATAAAATTACTTAGATCGTGTGCTTCAATTTCGTTTTCAATATCACATGAAATATCTTCAGCAGAATTTTCCAAGGCATCAATAACAGAGATAGTATAGAAATCGTGATTAAAACTTTTTCTTTTCTGATTGAATACTAAATTTCGAGTGATAATAAATAACAAACCTTGAAAGTTATCGTCCTCACGTAAAAATTCACGAGAGTCCCATAAACGGACAAAAACATCCTGTACAACTTCTTCAGCTTCTTCCTGATTAGTTAAATAAAGTCTGGTGAAATTGTATACTTGCTTCCAATATTGTTGATACACAATGGAGAAAGCTTGCTCATTTCCATGTTTCAAAGAAACAATTAATTGTTTTTGTTTGTCCAATTTATTAAATCTAAATAAGATGTTGATAGATATTCTTATTTTATTAACAAATGTATAAAATATTTAGAATAAATAAAAAATAGATGAATTGATTTGTTTACAGAATACATAAGATGAATTTTTTTTTGTAGAAGAGTATTTAGAAAAGAAATATTAATACTATAAATGCATATTGTGTTAATATAAGTTAATTTTGCAAATAAGAATGGGGGCAAATCATATCTTTAATTGTATTTATAAATGTAGGAGGTGATATGAAAGGTGAAGACAAGAAAAACATAATAAGAAATTTATTGCTGAATAATCTAAAAGGGGAGAGACAGAAACAACTTGTAGAAAGTTCAGAATTTGAACAGAAGTTAAGTTCCCAATGGATGAGTCCTGTTGATTGTTCTTCAGAAACAGATAGTGAACGAATCTGGGCTTCTATTTGTAAGAAAACAAAAGAAACAAAAATTTCTACTCAGTCATTATTCTATAAGTGGTATAGTGTTGCCGCTTCTATATTATTGATAATCTCATTTGGAGGTATTGCTTCTTTATTAATCAAACAAAGTAATCCAGTTCCTATGTATGTGGTTACAACGGGTATCCAGAATCTTGAAAAGATTCAATTACCAGATGGAACAAATGTTTGTTTAGGTCCTGGAAGTAGATTGGAATATCCGGCGAAGTTTGCAGATAATAATCGTGATATCAAATTGAAAGGACAAGCCTTTTTTGATGTAACGAAAAATCCGGAAAAACCATTTCATGTCAAGATGAACGATATTAAGGTGGAGGTTCTGGGTACATCATTCGAACTATTCAATTATGATGATTCTGAGGAGATGGAAGCTGTATTGGTAAATGGAAAAATTAAAGTGGAGCATAAAATTAACAGCAGACTTCCTCAAATCAAAATAATGAAACCAAATGATCGGATAGTATTGAATAAACAGACCGGAAAAGTTGAATTAGGAATTGTTGATGCTGATAAATATACATCCTGGCGTTCGGGAGTTCTATCGTTTGAGAATGAAAATCTATCCATGATTATACCACGATTAGAACGTTGGTATGGAAGAAAGATTATATGTGATGAAGCCTTGTTGAATAATTATCGATTTACCTTTAAAGTAAGAGATGAATCACTCGGCTTACTTTTAAACATCATGCAACAATCGGCTCCGTTAGAGTATAAAAAATTAAAGAATGAAAATTATAAATTGATTTTAAAACGTTAAAGATATTTAGCCTATGGGAAAGGGATAAGTTAACTATAAAAATGGAAGATACCGGCAAGTACCTTCCATTAAAAAAGAGTTTAAGAAACACAATACTAGCCAAATGGAGTCCAAGCCGATGGTTAGTATTCTAATATGCATCAAAAACATTACAAATTTATGAAAAATTCGAATAGGGTGTATTATATCCCATTGTTAACGAAAATAAAGCGAATCATGAAGATGACGACCTTATTTATTTTATTAGCTGTTTGTTCTATATCTGCATCAACTTATGCACAAAGCTTGAAGTTATCTATTAATAAGAAAAACAGTAGTATAAGCGAAATTTTTAAAGATATTGAAAAGAAAAGTGACTTTACATTCTTCTTCAATGACAATCAAATTAATGTAAATCGTCGCGTGAATGTCAATGCTAAAAATGCAGATATAAATGATGTATTAAAGCAGACATTAAAAGATACTAATTATTCCTATGAGATAATTGGAAAACAAATCCTTATTAAAGTTTCTGAAAAAACCTTAGCTTTAGTACCTGATGCCGTTCAACAAGGAAATGTTATAAAAGGAACAGTCGTGGATGCAGCAGGTGTTCCTGTGATTGGAGCCAATGTGGTTGTTAAAGGAACTACAAATGGTACTATTACCGATATGGATGGTAATTTTTCATTAGAAGCGGAGAAGGGAGTTACACTAATTATTTCTTATATTGGTTATACGGATTATTCAATTAAACTGGGTAACCAAAAATCTTTGGCTATTACATTGAAAGAGGATTCTAAATCGTTAGATGAAGTTGTTGTGGTTGGTTATGGTACACAAAAGAAGGTAAATTTAACAGGTGCTGTATCACAAGTTACTTCTAAGGTTTTAGAAAATCGACCTATTACAAATTTAAGTCAAGGACTGCAAGGTACAGTCCCTAATTTAAATGTGACATTGAATGATGGTAAACCTGGAGCTGATGCAGCTTTAAATATTCGTGGTCTAGCATCAATCAGCGGTGAAGGTAGTTCCCCATTAGTAATGGTCGATGGAGTTCAGATGAATCTGAATATGGTAAATCCAGAAGATGTAGAGAGTATTTCTGTTCTAAAAGATGCATCTTCTGCTGCTATTTATGGTGCTCGTGGAGCTTTTGGTGTAATTTTGATTACGACCAAACAAGGGAAGAGAGAACGTAAACCGGTCATAGAATATTCAGGAAGTGTTCAAATGAATACTGATACATATTTGCCTGATATGTTGAATTCAAATGACTATATGTTATCAATGAATGAAGCGTCTTTTAATCAAAGTGGTAAAAAACAGTATTCAGACCAACAAGTTCAATGGGTGAAAGATTATTATGAAGATCCTCAAAATAATCCAGTGTACCATATCATGGAAAATGGTAAAATTTTCTGGAATTCTAATAATAATAATTTTGAACAAATGCTTCAAAAGTGGGCTCCTTCTCATAAACATACGATAAATGTAAGTGGAGGAGGTAAAAATGTGAATTTTTATGCTTCTGCTGGTTATATGAATTTGGAGGGAATGCTTCAAGATGCAACGGATGTGTTTAAACGTTATAATTTTATGAGTAATATAACCGCTGATTTGACATCTAATTTTACTGTTGGGTTTAAGGCCTCTTATACTCATACAATTTATGATGCACCTCATCCATATCCTAATAAAGGTGGAGATTGGTGGGAACAGATGACTAGAGGTGAACCGCAAATATTATTCCCTGTTTATACTCCAGAAGATTCTCCTGTAGGAAAAATGCCAACAGAACATTTTTATAATTTTTTGACGAGTGGATCTAGGAATGTGAATAATAAAGACTTGACTTTACTCACAGCAAATGCTGAATGGAGAATCATTAAAGGTTTAAAATTAAAAGGAGATTTTAGTTATCGTTCTAATAACAATCGCCAAAAAAATGTACAAAAGGAATTTAAATATATTCGTGATACTTGGAATGAACAGGTAAGTGCAACATTCCCATCCTCTATTGTTGCTCAAAATGCAAGAAGTAATTATTTTGCAACCAATTTGTATGGTGAATATATAACTAGCATTAATGATAAACACAATATTTCTGTATTAGCTGGCTTTAATCAAGAGTGGGAGACTTATAGACAGGATTATACTAAGAAAGAGGAGCTTGTTTCACAAGATGTCCCTTCAGTATCTTTGGCTACAGGAAAAGTAACAACTTCTGATAATGAATATAGTTGGGCTATTCGAGGTGCTTTTATGCGTTTGAAATATGATTTTATGAATAAATATTTATTTGAAATGAATGGACGATATGATGGTACTTCTAAATTTCCACGTGATTCCAGATTTGGATTCTTCCCTTCTTTTTCTGCAGGTTGGAGAATTTCTCAAGAGTCATTTATGGAATCAACGAAGAATTGGTTGAGTGATTTGAAAATCAGAGCTAATTATGGAAGTTTGGGAAATCAGAATGTTAATGGCTTTTATCCATATATTTCAACTTTTTCAGTTACTCAGCAGACTCCATTTATAATAAATGGTGAAATGCCTATTTCTGTTACAGCTCCAGGTTTAGTTTCACCTGATTTGACATGGGAAACTGTAAAATCCTTTAATATAGGAGTTGATGCTACAATTATAGATAGATTATCTGCAAGTTTTGATTGGTTTGATCGTAGAACAGTTGATATGCTTACAGTTGGTGATAAATTACCTAGCCTTTTAGGTACTGCTGTACCTCGTAGAAATAATGCAGATATGAAAACCAATGGGTGGGAATTATCTATAAATTGGAGAGATCGTTTGGATAATGGTTTTTCGTATGATATTAGTTTGATATTATCTGACTATCAAAGTGAAATAACCAAATTTGACAATAATCCTAGTAAATTATATGATAATTACTATGTAGGAAAGAAATTGGGGGAAATATGGGGGTATGAAACAGTTGGTATTTTTCAGACTAAAGAAGAAGTTGCCAATTCTGCCAATCAGAGTAAACTCGGCAATGGTAAAAAATGGGGACCAGGTGATACTCATTATGCAGACTTAAATCATGATGGGATTATCGATTGGGGTGATAAAACTGTTGATAATCCTGGTGATACAAAAATCATAGGTAATACTACTCCTCGTTATCAGTTTGGTATTACATCTAATTTGGCATGGAAAGGATTCGATTGCAATATCTTTATCCAGGGGGTTGGAAAACGAGATTTCTTCCCCGGAGGTGGTTATTTTTGGGGACAAATGATAAGTGGAGCGGCTGTCGGTACTTATGAAGTCTATCGTAATGCATGGAGAGAAAATAATCCAGATGCATTATATCCTATGTGGAAAAGAGGATCTGGTTATAATATCAAACCACAAACTCGTTTTCTACAAAGTGGAGCTTATGCTCGTTTGAAGAACTTTACATTAGGATATACATTACCTAAAGAATTTTCTCAAAAGTTAATGTTAGATAAACTTCGAATATACTTTTCTGGACAAAATTTATTTGAAGTTACAGGTTTAAGAGGAGATTTTGATCCAGAAATTATAGGTAATGTAGGGCAATATTATCCTTTACAACGTTCTTTATTGTTTGGTTTACAATTATCACTTTAAAATTTAAAATTATGAAATTAAAAAATATAACCTTTATTTCAGGTTTATTCTTATCGATTTTAACTTCATGTAATAATGATTTTATGGATCGTTTCCCAACAACGGATATTAGTGATGACAATTTTTGGGCTTCATCTCGTGATATGGAGTTATATTGCAATGGACTCTATACATATGTTAGGGGGCATGGTAATTTTTATGAATCAAGTCCTTTATTAACAGGAGATAATCAAAGTGACAATTTGGTTCCAGAAACTTATGATAAAATAGCAGCAGGGGAACATATTATTCCTGAAAAATCAGGAGGAAACGAATGGAACTGGTCTTTTATTCGTAAATGTAATTATTTTTTGGTACGTTATAATCAAGCTAAAATAGAGCAGAAAATCAAAGATTCTTATGCGGCAGAAGTTAAATTTTTTAAAGCATGGGAATATTTTAAAAAAGTAAAACGATATGGTGATGTCCCATGGTTGACAAAAGATTTAACAACAGATTCTGAAGAACTTTTTAAACCTAGAGATTCTCGTGCTTTAGTAATGGATTCTGTTTTGGCTTGCATTGATTGGGCTATTGATAAATTACCTTCTAGACAAAAATCAGTTGAAGGACGTATAAATCGTGATGTTGCATTGGCTTTGAAGGCTCGTATCTGTTTACATGAAGGAACTTTCCGTAAATATCATAATTTAGATGGATCTGAAAGATTTTTAAAAGAGGCTGTTACGGCTAGTTCTACTTTGATGACTGAAGGTAATTATGTAATACATAGTACAGGTGATATCAATTTCGATTATCGTTCATTGTTTTGTTCTTTGGACTTGAAGAATAATAAAGAAATGATTTATTATAAAGTTTATGAAACTGGTTTCTTAGGAAATTATGTAAGTAATATGCTTGAAAAAAATGAGTATTATTTGGGTGCTTCTAAATCATTAGTTGATTCCTATTTATGCAAATGTGGAAAACCTATATCTTTATGTAAAGAACATTATTTAGGAGATGATAGCATTCAACAGGAAATGCTTAATAGGGATCCAAGGTTAACACAGACAATCTGTTATCCTGGTAAAGATTTACAGAGAACATCGATGTTACCATCTATTCCGGGCTCTAATCTGGCTTCAGGAAATGTCCCGACAGGTTATCAAATTATTAAATATTGGGTTGATGATCCTGCTGAATTTGTAAGATATCAAAATGGCATTTTAGATGCACCAGTTTTTCGTTTTGGGGAAACTTTATTAATTTATGCAGAAGCAAAAGCAGAGTTAGGGGAGTGTACACAAGATGATTTAAATAAATCTATTAATTTATTGAGAAAGCGTGTTGGCATGCCTGATATGGTGATTTCAGAGTTACAGAAAGATCCAATGTCTGATTTTCCAGACTTGCCTGTATTAATAGATGAAATTCGTCGAGAAAGACGTGTCGAATTGGCTTTAGAGGCTTTTCGTTATGATGATTTAATGCGATGGAAGGCAGGTAAATTATTGGAGAAACCAGTTAGGGGAATGAAATTTGTTCAATCTCAATACCCTTCAGTAGTAATAGGAAAACATATTGATGTGGATAAGGATGGTTATATTTTACCTTATTGGAATATTTTACCAAATGGAAGAACTTTTGATGAATCTAAGCACTATTATTTTCCATTACCAACAGAAGAATTGGTGATTAATAAAAATTTAGTGCAAAATCCTGGTTGGTAAAAAGAATTATAGCTGGGTATATTCCCAGCTATAATTCTTATCTCTTCCCTATTAAAAT
>JAHHQS010000072.1 GCA_020026285.1 Parabacteroides sp.
TCCTTCAATTCCTTTTCACTTTCCGGACAACATTCAAACAATGCTTTATAAAGGATAGAAGAAAAATGCGAATCCGGACGGAATCCTGTATTTTCTTCATCGAAAAACACTTTGTCATATTCTCTTTTCATTTCATTGAAAAAAGCATCATGACATTCTTCCCGATTATATTTACAGCGAATCAATGAGTAATTTTCATTTAAACAAAAATCTATTAAATCTTCTAATTCAAAAGTTAAAACCACACTTGTTTCATGAGGCTGAAACGTTGAATTTTCCTCAAAAAAAGAGAATGAGAAGGGGATCAATTCAGGCCCAATCAAACGTCGTTGGTTCTCTCTGAAAAATGGCATTGCACTTTTACTTGGAGATGGACATAAAGGATTCTGTTCTTCATAGTTTTTGATAGCGTCACGCAATATGGAAAAACCGAATGGCTCATTCTGAGAGTCAAACTTTTCGACTAAAACATCACTCATTGAAATTTTAAAACAAGAGTTTTCTTCACACTTATTATTGGCATAAAAAAAGTCTTCAAGTGACACTACACATTTTAACTTCATCTTTTTCTGATTTTGGTTCAAAGATAGTGCTTTTTTTTTGAATTTTTTATACATTTGTGTTTATACGTATAGAAAATAATCAATTCAATAAAATTTTATAAAAATGAAACGGCGAGATTTTTTAAAAACAGGAGCTATTGCCAGTGCCGCTTTAACATTAAACTTTAACAAACTACAAGCTGCACTGACTTCCAACACCATGGAAGTTGAGAAATTACCGGATCTGGTAGCTGTAATGGGTGGTGAGCCTGATGTCATGCTTGAACGTGCACTACAAGAGCTGGGCGGCATTTCCAATTACATAAAGAAAGGCCAGAAAGTGGTAATCAAGCCTAATATCGGATGGGACAGAACGCCAGAACTTGCCGGCAATACGAACCCCGTTTTAATTAAATCTTTAGTAAGAAAATGCCTGGATGCCGGAGCTTCAAAGGTAACTGTTTTTGATCACACTTGTGACAATTGGCAAAAATGTTATCAGACAAGTGGTATTGCTGCTGCCGTCAAGGAAGCAGGAGGTATTATCATGCCGGGCAATGATGAAAAATATTTCAAAGAGGTTAGCATTCCTAACGGACAGAAACTAAAATCAGCAAAAATTCATGAAAGTCTGATAGAGGCGGATGTATGGATCAACGTACCTATTCTGAAGAATCACGGTGGAGCCAAAATGACTTGTGCCATGAAGAATTACATGGGTATTGTCTGGGACAGAAGATATTTTCATCAGAATGATCTCCAACAGTGTATCGCAGATATCTGTACCTGGGAAAAGAAACCTGTTCTGAATATTGTTGATGCTTATCGAATTCTACATCAAAACGGACCGCAGGGTAAAAGTGCCGCAGACGTTGCTACTTTAAAATCATTAATTGTCTCTCCTAATATCGTGGCAGTTGATACAGCCGCCCTGGCTTTGTTCAATCAAGTCAAGAAACTGGATATAGCAGCAGTTGCACACATCGGTCGAGGCGAAGCAAATCATTTAGGAACAACTAATTTGAAATCGTTGAACATAAAACGAATCAAAATGTAAAATTTAATGAAGAAAAATAACATCCTTAAGGGAGTGCGGGTCTTGCTCGCCCTCCTTTTCTTTATTCCAATATTACTGTACTTTGTAGATTTCGCGAATATACTACCAGAAAAAGTTCATTTTTTACTGCAAGTACAAATTATGCCTGCCCTGCTAGGCTCTATCTGGACGGTATTAATCCTCCAACTTCTGATAACTCTTGTTGCTGGAAGATTATATTGTTCAACTGTTTGTCCGGCAGGTGTGTTACAAGATTTCATTAATTGGATTTATGGTCTGGTCAGAAAAAAGAAGAAAGGTATTCATAGATTCTCATATCATAAACCCTTAAACTGGTTGCGTTACGTATTATTAGTATGTACCTTAATCAGTATCTTTTCGGGAATAGCCAGTGTGGCTTTATGGCTGGATCCATATAGCAATTTCGGACGCATTGCTTCAAATATATTCCGTCCATTAGTTATATGGACCAATAACGGAGTTGCAGACATATTAATGTCAATGGACAACTATTCCTTATATCAGGCAACTGTTACAACCGTTACGGCCTCTGGTTTTATCAGTGGTATGGCAGCTTTGATACTTTTCATTGTCTTGGTTATCTGGCAAGGTCGTTTGTTTTGTAATACTATCTGCCCGGTTGGAGCTTTATTAAGTATCTTCTCAAGATATTCATTATTCAAAATCAATATTAATCGTAATACCTGCATACAATGTGGATTATGTGAACATACATGCAAGGCTGAAGCTATCAACAGCAAACAGATGACTATAGATTCTTCACGCTGCGTAGACTGTTTTAATTGTCTTTCTGCATGTCATAAAGGAAGTATTTCCTTTTCAATGGTACATCCTTTTGCCAAAGCTGAAATTTCAGAGAGAACTGAAAAATCTCCGAAAGAGTCCCATGCAAACAGTCGACGTTCGTTCCTGACAACTGGAGCAACTGTTATTGCAACTCTTCCAGCAGTCAGTACATTGGCTGAAAACAAGAACGGCAACGGACCTAAAAGGAAGATGAACAGAAGAAGAAAAAAATGGCCTCCTGTTACACCTCCGGGTTCTTTGAGTATAGAACGTTTCAAAGATCTTTGTACTGGTTGCCATTTATGTGTAACTCAATGTCCGAGTCAGGTTTTAAGACCTGCGGGATTCGAATATGGTTTTGATTATCTTCTGAAACCACATATGTCGTATAAAAACAGCTATTGCAATTATGAATGCACTGTTTGCTCTGAAGTTTGTCCTACACATGCAATCAAACCAATAACAAAGGAAGAAAAAGTAACCACACAGGTTGGTGTTGCCCATTTCTTTATTAATAGATGTATCGTCAATCGCGAGCATACCGATTGTGGTGCTTGTTCCGAACACTGCCCGACTCAGGCTGTAAAGATGGTTCCTTTCGAAGGAACACTGACAATTCCACAAGTAAATCCGGATTTATGTATTGGTTGCGGCGGTTGTGAATCCATTTGTCCAGTCAGACCAATGCGTGCAATAATTGTAAAAGCGAACACGATTCATAAACAGGTTGAAAAGCCAAAAGAAGAGGAAATCAAAGAGGTTGAAGTATCCGATTTTGGTTTCTAAGGCTGTTGACTTTTTCATATTATTTCATACCTTTGTGGCCATGAAATTCGAATTACAATATAACGACAAACAAACAAATGCAAGGGCGGGCTTGATTACAACCGATCATGGTGTAATCGAGACGCCTATATTTATGCCTGTAGGTACACAAGGTTCTGTAAAGGCTGTTCATATGCCGGAATTGAAAGAAGATATTAAAGCTCAGATTATTCTAGGAAATACATATCATCTTTATTTGCGTCCGGGATTGGATATTTTGGAAAAAGCCGGCGGCTTACATAAATTTAATGGCTGGGACAGACCTATACTTACTGACAGTGGAGGCTTTCAGGTTTTTTCTCTTTCAGAAAATCGTAAGTTAAAAGAAGAAGGCGCTGAATTCCGTTCTCATATCGACGGTTCAAAGCATCTTTTTACTCCTGAAAAGGTAATGGACATTGAAAGGACTATCGGAGCTGATATTATCATGGCTTTTGATGAATGTTGTCCTGGTGATGCTGAATATAATTATGCCAAACAATCATTGGGCCTGACCGAAAGATGGTTAGATCGATGCATCAAACGTTTCAATGAGACAGAACCAAAATACGGTTATCAGCAAAGTCTCTTCCCTATTGTTCAAGGATGTGTATATCCTGATTTACGTATTCGTGCTGCAGAGAATGTTGCTTCAAAAGGTGCTGATGGAAATGCCATCGGTGGTTTGGCTGTTGGAGAACCAACTGAAAAAATGTACGAAATGATCGAAGTCGTTAACGGCATTCTTCCGAAAGACAAGCCACGATATTTAATGGGAGTTGGGACCCCTATGAATTTATTGGAGGCTATCGAAAGAGGAGTAGATATGTTCGATTGTATCATGCCTACACGTAACGGACGTAACGGACAATTATTCACTCCATATGGAACCATGAATATGCGTAACAAGAAATGGGAATATGACTTCTCTCCTATTGATCCGGAAGGTCCGTCGTTTGTTGATCATATTTATACAAAAGCCTATTTGCATCATTTGATAAAAGTAAATGAGATTCTAGGTTTGCAAATAGCATCTATTCACAATCTGGCATTTTATCTATGGCTGGTAAAAGAAGCACGCAAACACATTATTGCAGGCGACTTTTCATCATGGAAATGTACTATGGTTCGTCAGATGGATAATCGATTATAATAGTAAAAGATGGATTTTAAGATTAAAAGAATAGACTGGTATATCATTAAACAGTTTCTTGGTACTTATATATTTACCATCATTCTGATTATATCTATATCAGTAGTCTTCGATATCAATGAAAAGATTGACAAGTTCCTCCGTCCAGAGGTTCCCTTACAAGCAATCATTGTTGATTACTATTTAAATTTCATTCCTTATTTTGCAAATCTGTTCAGTCCTTTATTCACATTTATTGCAGTAATTTTCTTTACTTCGAAACTTGCAGACAATTCGGAAATCATTGCCATGCTAGCAAGTGGTATGAGTTTTAAAAGGCTCATGCTGCCTTATGGAATTTCAGCTGCGATAATTGCTTTTGTGACATTTATTCTAAATGCTTTTGTCATTCCACCTTCCAATAAGACGCGAATAGATTTTCAAAATAAATACATCAAGAACAAGGCTATCGTCTATGCCCGAAATGTCCAACTGGAAGTAGAGCCTGGAGTGATAGCTTATTTCGATCGTTACGAAGCCCGTTCAAATATGGGCTATCGTTTTTCTTTGGAGCATTTTGAAGACAAACGGCTGGTTTCACGTCTGACTGCAAATTCAATCAAATACGATACCTTGTATCATTGGCAGGTTATTGACTATACCATCCGGGATTTTGACGGAATGAAAGAGCACATCAGCCAAGGTTCCCGACTGGATACAACCCTGACTATTGTTCCTTCAGACTTTTTGATTTCTGTAAATGACTGCGAAAAGATGACTTCTCCTGAACTGCATACTTATATCAGCAGACAACAAAAAAGAGGTATCGGAAACATTCAGACTTTCGAAATCGAATATCATAAAAGATTTGCCACAATCATGGCTGCTTTTATCCTGACTGCTATTGGAGCATCATTGTCTTCCAGAAAGGTTAAAGGAGGTATGGGATTAAATATTGGTATCGGTATTGGATTAAGCTTCTCATACATATTATTTATGACTATTACAGCAACATTTGCTATCAGTGGATATGTAAGTCCGATGGTTGCTGCATGGATTCCTAATATTATCTATACATTTATAGCCATATTCTTGTATTTAAAAGCTCCGAGATAAAAGAGAAGGCAATAATAATTTGATTATAAAAACAAAGAATAGCTTTCATTTATTTCATATGAAAGCTATTTTTGTTTAAATTATAACACAAAAGATGTTTTTTACTATTAATCAGAATTGTTATTATAGATAAATTATTACCTTTGCCAATCAAAATGATTATTTCTAGTAAAGAATTAAATAAACAAAAATATATTCTATAAGAGTCTTATGGCAAAAATTACAAAAGAGGAAGCCCTTCGTTATCACGAAGAGGGCAAACCAGGAAAGATTGAGGTTATCCCAACAAAGCCTTATAGTACACAAGCTGATCTTTCGTTAGCTTATTCTCCAGGCGTTGCTGAGCCATGTTTGGAAATTCAGAAACAACCATTAGATGCATATAAATATACAGCTAAAGGGAATCTGGTTGCTGTAATCTCTAACGGTACTGCTGTTCTTGGCTTAGGAGACATTGGTGCTATGGCCGGAAAACCTGTAATGGAAGGTAAAGGCCTTTTGTTCAAGATATTTGCAGGTATTGACGTTTTTGATATTGAAGTAGACGAAAAGAATCCTGATAAATTTATCGAAACGGTAAAAGCTATCGCTCCTACTTTCGGTGGTATCAACCTGGAAGACATCAAAGCGCCTGAATGCTTTGAGATTGAAACTCGCTTAAAGAAAGAATTAGATATTCCTGTAATGCATGATGACCAGCACGGTACAGCTATCATTTCAGGTGCAGGTTTGATTAACGCTCTTGAAGTTGCAGGTAAGAAAATTGAAGACGTAAAAATTGTTGTTAATGGTGCTGGTGCAGCATCTATTTCTTGTACAAAATTATACGTAATGTTAGGTGCTCGTAAAGAGAACATCATTATGTGTGATAGCAAGGGGGTTATTTCAACTCAACGTACTGATTTGAATGATCAGAAGAAACAATTCGCAACAGATCTTCCTGTAAAGACTTTAGAAGAAGCTGTTGCAGGTGCTGACGTTTTCTTAGGACTTTCTGTAGCTGACGTTCTTACTCAAGACATGGTTCGTTCAATGAACGAAAATCCAATTGTATTTGCTCTGGCTAATCCTAATCCGGAAATTTCATACGCAAATGCAATGGCATCTCGTAAAGACATCATTTTCGCTACCGGTCGTTCTGATTATCCTAATCAGATTAATAACGTATTAGGTTTCCCTTACATCTTCCGTGGGGCTTTGGATACAAATGCCAAGGCGATCAATGAAGAAATGAAATTAGCAGCAGTTAAAGCAATTGCAGAATTGGCTAAAGAACCGGTTCCTGATGTAGTTAACGCTGCATATAAATTGAAACGTACATCATTCGGTCGCGATTATATCTTGCCAAAAGCTTTGGACCCAAGATTGTTGACTCGAGTTTCATGCGCTGTAGCCAAGGCTGCAATGGAATCTGGTGTTGCCCGTAAACAAATTACAGACTGGAGCGCTTATTCTAATCATTTACGCGAAATGATGGGATATGACAATAAGTTGCTTCGTTCATTCACAGATATGGCTAAAGCAAACCCTAAACGTGTGGTATTTGCTGAAGCTAATCATATCAATATGTTGAAGGCTGCTGCTGAAGCTAAGAATGAAGGTATCTGTCAACCTATCTTATTAGGTAATTGGGATTATCTACACAAACTGGCTAAAGAAGAAAACATCAGCCTGGACGGTATTGAAATTGTTAATATGCGTTCAGATGGAGAAACAGACCGCCGACACAGATATGCATCTATTCTTGCAAAGAAACGCGAACGTGAAGGAGTAACTTATTCTGAAGCATGCGAAATCATGTTCGATAGAAACGCTTTCGGTATGATGATGGTTGAAACAGGTGATGCAGATGCTTTCATGACTGGAGTATATAGCCGTTATTCAGAAGTTACTAAATTAGCTGAACAGATTATTGGCATTCGCCCTTCTTATAATCATTTTGGAGCAATGCATATCATCTCTGGAAAGAAGGGAACATTCTTCATGGCTGATACATTGATCAACCGTCATCCTTCTTCTGAAGTTTTAATTGATATCGCTCGATTGACTCACGATGCTGTTAAATTCTTTGCACAGGATCCGGTTATTGGCATGCTTTCTTATTCAAACTTCGGTGCTGACAAGCAAGGTAGTCCACAGAAGGTTCATGATGCTATAGAATATCTGCATAAGAATTATCCGGAAATTATGATTGATGGTGAAATGCAGGTGAACTTTGCATTAAACAAGAAACTTCGTGACGAAGCTTATCCATTCAATAAATTGAAAGGTAAGGATGTTAATGCTTTGGTATTCCCGAACCTAAGTTCTGCGAACAGTGCTTACAAATTAATGCTTGAAATGGGTAATGTTGAATCTATCGGCCCGATCCAGATGGGATTGAACAAACCTATTCACTTTACCGATGTTGAAAGTTCTACACGTGACATTTTGAATTTAACAACGGTTGCTGTTGTTGATGCTATTGTACAGGAACAATTAGACAAAGAAAAAGGTAAATAAATATCAAGGTATTTTCTAATATAGTAAAAGATGGCATCCAATTGCTCCTTATGCAATGAATGCCATCTTTATTTGTTTATCAGGTATACATTCAGATATTATGCAAATCATTATTTCTCCAGCTAAAACGATGACAGATCATTCATCCATCGTTATGAATAATACAACTACTCCTCGTTTCCAGAAGAATGCAAATGAGATTGCCTGGCTAATGGCCAATTATACTGTAGAAGAACTAAAAAAGACTCTAAAATTAAGTCCTAAGCTGGCTATTGAGAGCTATCAGCGTTTTCATGATTTTCATTCAACAGAGACTAACGGTCTTCAGGCCTTACTTGCTTATACAGGAGTTGTTTTCAAACACATCCATCCGGAAGATTTCACTCAGGAGGATTTTCTTTTTTCCGAAAAGCATTTGCGTATTGTTTCCATCTGCTACGGATTATTAAGAGCTTCTGATAAAATAAAACCTTATCGTATGGAATATGATGTCAAACTTCCGGAGTTATCCGAAGGAAACATGTATCAGTACTGGCAGAACATCCAAACTGACACACTAATAAGCGACATTCTAGAAGACGATGGAATCTTGTTCAATCTGGCCAGTCTTGATGTCCAGCCATCATTTTATTGGAAAAATGTAGAAAAGGAAGTAAGAGTCATTACTCCGGAATTCAAAGTTCTGAAAGATGGAAAGACTAAGACTGTTGTCATTTATGCAAAAATGGCAAGAGGTGAAATGTGTCGTCATATTATTAAAAATAAGATAACTAATCCGGAAGAACTAAAGACTTTTCAATGGGAAGGCTTTAGTTATAGAGAAGATTTGTCATCCGAAAACAACTGGGTCTTTTTACAAGATAGTTTCTGAAATTAATGTATAAATAAGTACCTTTGTTCTATTATGGAAATAGATAAGAAATATAGATATCCAGCAGCACTGACTATTGCTGGCTCAGATAGTTGCGGAGGAGCAGGAATACAAGCCGACCTGAAGACTTTTTCTGCTTTCGGAGTTTACGGTATGTCGGCTATCACATCTGTCACCGCACAGAATACGTTAGGAGTTAGAGGTATTCAAGCGATTCTCCCTGAGATACTAAAAGGACAGATAGATGCCGTTTTTGAAGATTTCACAATAGATGCCGTTAAAACAGGGATGCTGCATAATGTAAATGCAATTAAGGTGACAGCTGAAGCTATAGATACATATCAGCCGAAATGGGTTGTTGTTGATCCTGTGATGATTTCAACAAGCGGAAGCAAACTTCTACAAGATGATGCCATTGAAAGCATGATTAATCTGCTTTTCCCCCGTTCTTCCATTATTACTCCCAATGTCCCGGAAGCTGAATTTCTTACAGGATTAAAAATTACGTCAACGAACGAAATGATTCTTGCTGCAGAAAAATTATTCGAAAAGGGTTGTCTGGCAGTATTGATTAAAGGAGGACATTTAAATGGAGAAAGAATGACTGATCAGTTATTCATAAAAGACCAATCCCCTATTTCCTTCCACTCAGCAACAATTCAGACGAATAATACTCATGGAACAGGCTGTACCCTATCATCTGCCATAGCTGCTTCTTTAGCGTTAGGAGAATCTCTTCCCGATGCTGTAAGGAAAGCTAAGAATTATATTCAAAATGCTTTAACAGCAGGAGCTGATGTCATGGCAGGACATGGACACGGTCCTGTAAACCATTTGTACAATCCGATTTCGATGCATAAAAAGGAACTTGAAGCATGAAACATCTGATTGTTATTACAACACCTAATCTATATCCGGATGAAGGAGAATTAATATCCTCCTTATTTGATGCGGGTATGGAGAAACTCCACCTTCGGAAACCGGAAGCAGATGCCGATTCTTTATTACATCTATTAAAACAGATTCCCGAAGCATACTATTCCAAAATAGTACTACATGATCATTTCAAAATAGTAACAGCTTTATCCTTGGGAGGAATTCATTTGAACAAAAGAAATTCAACGATTCCTGTAAATTTTAAGGGAAGCGTGAGTCGCTCTTGCCACTCAATCAAAGAACTTGAAGATTGGAGGAATCTGGATTATCTCTTTCTGAGTCCGATATTCCAAAGTATTTCGAAAGAGGGCTATGGCAATGGATTTCCATGGAATACATTAGTCGAGGCAAGTAACAAAGGCATCATTACTCCAAATGTTTTTGCCTTAGGAGGAATGAATGTAGAGCAGATTCAACAAATTAAAAATTTGAATTTTGGAGGAGCCGTCGTTCTTGGAGCTTTATGGGGGAAAAATCCGTCCTGTCAAGAAAAAGACAATATCATACATCGTTTTAATCAACTTCAAACAGCAGTAAAAGAATTATGAATTCAAAATATAACAATAATCGTTTGATGTTCATTACTAATCCAACAGAACAATATACAGAACTTCAGGAAACATTATTAGTTTTAGAAGGAGGATGTCGTTGGGTTCAGTTAAGAATGAAAGAAAATCCTAGTAAAGAAAGAGCAAAGGAACTAATCAAAGTCTGTAAGGATTACAATGCTTGTTTCTGTATCGACGACCAAATAGAAATGGCATTGGAATTAGGAGCTGATGCCGTCCATCTTGGCAAGAATGACATGCCTATCGCCGAAGCCAGACAATTGGTGAATAAAGCTAATAAAAATGATTTTATAATTGGAGCCACCGCTAATTCTTTCGAAGATATTTATAAAGCGGCACAAAACGGAGCTTCTTATATCGGATTAGGTCCTTATCAGTTTACAAAGACAAAAAAGAAATTAAGTCCTATTCTCGGACTTGACGGCTACAAAAAAATCATGGATCAATGCAAGGAGGCTGGGATCACATTACCTGTTTATGCTATTGGTGGAATAGAATTAAAAGATATTTCAGCTTTAATGAAAACGGGCATTACCGGAATTGCAATTTCAGGTTCAATCCTCAGAGCTAAAGAGCCAATCAAGGAAACAGCCAAATTTATAGAAACAATCATGACTTCTATTTAATTTGTAAAATAATATCTACATTTGTCATAAAAGTCATTCTATGAAATCCAACGAAGAACTGATATTAATCAATATAACAGGAACTGATCGTACAGGAGTAACGGCTCAGCTTACAGAAATACTTGCAAAAAACAACGCAAATATTCTTGATATTGGACAAGCTGATATTCACAATAATCTGTCTTTAGGGATTCTGATTCAATGTGATGCTTCTACTTCTGGAAATATTTTTAAAGATATTATTTTTAAAGGGAACGAATTGGGGGTAAACATTCGTTTCAAACCTATTTTACCCGAAGAATATACCAAATGGGTTGGTATGCAAGGGCGAAACAGATACATCATAACCTTGCTAGGCAGAAAACTGACGGCAAGACAAATTGCCGGTGTCTGCAAAGTTATTGCTGATCAGGAAATGAATATTGATGATATCAAACGTTTGACCGGCCGAATTCCTCTGGATGAAAACTCACGTACCCCGAAAGCAAGCGTTGAATTCTCTGTTCGTGGCACTCCCAAGGACAAAGAATTAATGAAGGCACAGTTAATGAAACTGACAACCGAGCAACAAGTCGATATATCTTTTCAGGAAGATAGTATGTATCGCCGTATGCGTCGTCTGATTTGTTTTGATATGGATTCGACCTTAATCGAAACAGAAGTAATAGACGAACTGGCTATACGTGCAGGTGTCGGCGATCAGGTTAAAGCTATTACAGAAACAGCTATGCGAGGAGAAATTGATTTTACTGAAAGTTTCCGTCGGCGTTGTGCTTTGTTAAAAGGGCTGGATGTTTCCGTCTTAGAAGAGATTGCAGAGAATCTGCCTATCACAGAAGGAGCCGATCGACTGATGAAAGTATTAAAGAAGGTTGGTTTCAAGATTGCTATTCTCTCAGGAGGTTTTACTTATTTCGGCAACCATTTGAAACAGAAATTTGGTATCGATTATGTATATGCCAATGACTTGGAAATAAAAGATGGCAAATTGACCGGACGTTATCTCGGAGAAGTAGTTGATGGAAAACGCAAAGCAGAATTACTTCGCCTGATTGCTCAGGTAGAAAATGTGGATATCCGTCAAACAGTAGCCGTTGGCGATGGAGCTAATGACTTGCCGATGATCAGTATTGCCGGTTTAGGTATTGCCTTTCACGCAAAACCGAAAGTGAAAGAAACAGCAGAACAGTCTATCTCAACAATTGGTTTAGATGGAATCTTGTATTTCTTAGGATATAAGGATTCTTATCTAAACGAACATATTTAAATTTTAGCGTTATGGTAAAACATGTTGTAATGTTCAAGTTAAAGGAATTTGCCTCTCCTGAAGAAAAACAGGCTAAATTAAACGAAATCAAACTAGGTTTGGAAGGTCTGATTAATAAAATTGATGTATTACGTAAGATCGAAGTAAAATTCAATTCCAATCCGGAAGAAACCTGGGATTTCATATTGATTACTGAATTAAACTCTTTAGCAGATGTTAATACGTATGCAAACCATCCGGAACATCTTGCTGTTGCAAAAACAATTATCGGTCCGGTAAAAGCAGACCGTGCGTGTGTTGATTACGAGTTCTAAAAACAGTAAAATACTATGAAAGATTTTGATATAGATGAAAAGATAAAGCAGGCTGTACATAATTTTGAATCGGGTTATAATTGCGCTCAATCTGTATTTCTTACTTATTACGATCTATTCGATCTGGATTTTGAGACAGCCAAAAAGATGTCGGTGTCTTTTGGAGGGGGAATGGGACGAATGCGTGAAGTTTGTGGAACAGTCAGTGCCATGGCCATGCTTGCCGGATTTAAATATCCTGTTACCGACCCTGCAGATCAAGAAGCCAGAACCCGAAATTATGGCATGGTTCAGAAAATGGGTAGTTTGTTTAAGGAATCTTTCGACACTATTATTTGTCGAGACTTACTACCCGCAGCAGAAGCAGCAAAAACAAACGCTGCACCTTCACTCCGTACTGCGGAATATTATTCCAGCAGACCTTGCGGCCGTTATGTAGCGAAAGCTGCTGAAATAGCAGGAAGAATGTTAAAGGGTGAACTGGAATAAAAAGACATTTAAGTTGGTGGTCAATCAAGCCACCAACTTGATTTGTGAAACAAAACCTGTCTTATATAATTCATCAAAAAGCTTTTTATAAGAAGATGTGATTTTACGGACATTTACTTTGTAAGTTACTATAGACTCTCCTTTATCGTAAAGACTTTCTAATGAAGAATTAACAATATAGATACCGTTTTTTTCTAACAGACTACGTACCTGACTCAAATCCGGACTGGCGGTTGAACAGTGGATGGATAATATTTTATTAGAACCATAAAGGAACATTTTCTTTTCCAACTGTTCCACACTCATTAAGACAAAAACTGAAACGACAGTGGTTATAAAAGCCGGTAAAAACATTCCTGCACCTGCTTGCAAACCTATCACTGCTACCACCCAGATACAAGCTGCTGTAGTCAATCCGTGAATACTTCCCCTACTTTGTATGATAGCTCCAGCTCCAAGGAAACCGATTCCCGACAGAACCTGTGCTGCAATTCTACCCGGATCTCCATTTAAAAAATTAGGATAACTCTGGGGAATCCAAATGGATATCAACATAGCAGCTGTCGATCCAATGCTTATCAATGTAAATGTTCTCAATCCCGCTTCACGCCTTCTGTATTGACGTTCCAGGCCTATAATTCCTCCTAAAATAAAGCTGACAAACATTCTTAACAATACCGTTTGGGTTGAAATAACCGTACTGTTTATAATTTCATTAAAATATTCCAACATGATATTTTCTTCATTTTAAAATGAACATTACACAATTCTTAATAAGTCCAGTTGAATCCAGAAAAACGAGAACCGGACCTTCCATCGGAAAGCCCAGTTCTAATTTATTTTTTATTTTTCAATAAACAATCATTTTCCAATATTCAAGCCGATTTCCAATTTAGTTGTAGACTCAAGTACAGCCGGTAATTGTTCCAATACCGGTTTAATCACAGGAGCCATATCTTCAGGAATTAAAGTAATCAGCTTTTCCATAACGAACTCATTTGTTACTATATCCAACAATTTTTTGGCATCTTCTGTTGCCAGATAAACTCTTGTTGTACCGTCTGCTTTAACTTCATAATTCAATGGAACACCTTCTGTAAGATATCTCATCATATTGGTCAATAACTGGACCAAATCTGTTACTTTTGATTTAGTTTGCAGAATCTGAGACAGATTTAACTGCAGATAAATCTTATTATCCTTTACAAAATAATGAGCCAGATTGATTGGAGATGTTTCCCATGTTGAAGAACCTTTCTTCATGATAGAAGCAACAATATTTCCATCTTCGTTGAATGTAACCGATTGCAGAACTCCTGCCAGTTTTGGAGACAGCATTGTTGAAAGCAATGTTGCAGCCATACTCGTTGGAACTTCCTGTTCTGTCCCTTTGATATTGATTTTGAGATTTACATTTGATTCCCATGTAAAAGCCAGTCCACCCATCTGAGACAGATTCCATGTTCCTACAAAATCATTATGTGGCATTTTTACATCAGTAATATTCAATACCATTCCCGTATTTGAAACTTCTCCAGAATAGTTGAATTCTCTACCATTAGCCTGATCTTTTCCTGAAAAAGTGAATGAACTGCCAGCTTCGTCCCTTGCCGTAATCTGAACATTTGACAAGGTCGTTTCCGGCTCACCCGGAATGACGCCAGGAGCACCAATTCCTACTGCAGGAAGCTTTTCATTTGGCAAGATGGCTCCTAAATCCAAAACACCATTCATCTTGATAGTCGCTTTCTTTCCATCAAAAGTTCTGAATGAAACTTCCTTTCCCAACATTGGACTGCCACTATAGTTCAATGTCAATTTATCTCCTTTATAAGAGCCGTTAAAACCTGTATACTCATCCTCACAAGAAGAAAAAATACTCAACATACATAATGTTGCAAACAGATACCAAACTTTCTTAACCATAGTCTAAATAATCTTTTAATTCAAATTAATTTTAGTAAATATATAAATTCCAAACTATATATTCTTCCTTAAAGAATATCTCGAACTCACTTCGTTTTTATCTTTATTCTTCGAGAGCCTTTATTGTACTAAAGATTCCATCCGAAATCTGCTTGTATCCATCGTCAAACGGATGAACACATTCTACGAACTGTTCTTTAATCTTTGCACTTGTTCTCTCCGATTCCTTCACCATAATATATGGATAACCATATAAGCGGTCACACCAAAGACCTGCACTGGAAATTGAAACATTCGGATGATACTTGCCTTCATCAAAGTTCTGTATCAATACTTTTCTCAAGTACAACATAGCTTTCTCCATCTCCATCATAGAATGTCTCCAGGTCAGACGGTAAACCCATGCTCCCCAGCCATCCTGACTTCCACAGGTAGAAGGTTCAAGAACAAGAATCACTTTACATTTCGGATAAGCAGCCAAAGTTTCATCAATTAACTTTTTCGCATTTTCCAATATTTGAGGAACCTTCTTAACTGAACGCTCAAACTGATCAACCCCATTATATTCCCAATCAGAAAGATCGTTTATTCCATACATGATGGGAACATAATCAAGCTTTTCACCCTTAGGCAGACCATATTTTTCCATATAAGCTTTACATCCTCCGGCCGCTTTGAACTGCTCGATCGGATAAGTGAATCTTTGACCACTTTGAGCCAGATTTTTCACACTAGGATCAGCTTTGGATACTTCATGTCCCACCAAATTGACAGAGAATCCCTTATTGGAATCCAAAAGATACTTTAATTCTGTTGTAATAGTTTTGTTTCCTTCTCTTTGAAAGTTTTTGAAATTGTCAGTTCCATTCTTTCCTCCATAAGACTGCCAGGTTCGACTATCTCCCATGTGACAAATATTTCTTACGCCTTCACCTTTATTGGCTGCTACAATCATTATACTAGTCGTAACATCACTTAATATTTCTCTATCAGCAGTCCTTCTACAAACAATTCTCAATGGATATGTTTTTCCTACAAATTCAGGTTTGACATCTGTCACCTTAATCGTAAAAGACCGTTCATTATTATGCCCGATTTCGCAGACGGTTTCAAAATAAACAGATTTATCTCCTTCCGGAACATTAGCTATTGTAGACCACCACAAATTACATTCTCTACCCTCTGCTACATGAATAACCGACGGTAAAATTATTTCCCCATATGAAATAAGACTATCATTATTTTGTACAGCAGAGATATTAACTTCTTCTACATTTTTTTCTATATCCCTACAAGAAGGCAATACGCCGACTAAACAAAGCATCGAAAATAAACAACATACATTCTTAATCATAATCACCCAATTATCTTGATTTGAAATTAAATCATTTTAATCCCAAATACAAATATAATCATTCATCTTTTTGTTTCACCTTTTTAGTGCGTATAGTCTAAAAATTTAATGGTTTCAGGCAAATCATTTTCTATAACAGATTTCATCTTCCTTGCAAAAGGACAAGGATAACCAATCGGAGTTCCTTTTTGAATACATGAAGCAAAAACAATCGTATCAGCACCTCTTTTCACTAATTCTCTAGCACGAAGAACAGCTTTCTTTCCGGGGCAACCTCCACAATTACAAAAACCGATAATATCAATATCTTCAGTAACACCTTCAAAAGCACCCTTCCTTTCGCGTATCATTCTAAAATCAGTAGTTCCTGGACAAAAATCTTCAGTCTGCATACATCTTATTATTCCAACTTTCATAACTTTTCTTACTATTGATTATTTTACTTTGTGAACTATACAAATCTAACAAATTAATACGAGATTCGATACAGGCTATCAACTAATAATCTGTTTCAACGAACTGATTTTTACTGCAGCCCAGCAAGATAGTTCCAATATTTTTTCGAATCTTAATTCGGGATTAAATTATCCAATTATAAATCAGTCTGTTCACAATAGTAATTTAAAAGAATTATAGCTATGATATTATTTAATCAGAATATTTTTATACTAATTAAATACAATATGAATTATAGAAGATCAACATAAAAATAAAGCCCATTCCTAAAAAAGGAACAGGCTTTATATATAAGTATATTTTAATATAGACTATTAACGAACGAATTTGATTGACTGAGTAACACCATTAGCTTCTACTGCAATGATATAAATACCTTTTGTCAAATTAGAAGTTGAAATCATTTCATCACCAGAAACTGTTCCGTTTGCAGCTAAAGCACCGCTGATGCTATAGATACGATAGTTAGCTCTTTCAGCATTCAGGATGCGAACGCCATTAGCTGTCGGGATAACTTTTACATTAGTTACAACAACAGATTCGTTGCTTAATACGTCTGCAGCATTTGAAGTGAAGTAACCAGTTGCAACAGTCTTTCCAGCAATTGAATATTCAATTTTGATTTGCTTTTTACCTCCAAATTCAGCAATTGCTTTAACTAACATTGGAGTTCCTTGTTCATTTTTATCATACTTAACAATATCAATATCAGCTTCTGCATATTTTTCTCCCCTTGATGGAGTTACTTCAATATCCATAACTTTTTTCATATTATCTTTATTACCTTGAGTAATATTCAATTTATACCAGCTAGCCTTACCTTCATTTGCCAATTCATTAACAACACGTGTTACTACAGTTTGAGCAGCTGATTTAACATCAGCAGGAAGAGCTCTGTCATCACTCATTTTAAATACAGTAGAACGTATGTAAACACTATCTTTACCAAAACCATTAGCAAAATCAAATTTATCAACAGTCAGTGTTAAATCTCTTGGATCTTGTTTATCACTTTCCAAACCAAATGCTAATTTGTTCCATTTGTTAGGTTTTGCCGATGTTTTATCATAACTTGTTACATATATTGATTTTAATGGCATTGGCATAGCCTTTAAATTTAGATTAAGAACAGCATCCCCCATTGGAATACGAGTTGTTGACACTCCATACAATGAGATAGGAAGAGTAGATAGATTTGTTGTCATAGCCTTTAAAAGATCAACACTTACTACATAATCCAATTCTGGAAGAGGTTTCACCTTGTCCGGTGCAAATGTTGCTGCAAGTTTAACTATAGTCTTAAGTCCGTCACCTATTTTCAGAAAACCTTCTAATTTATAAGTTGCTTTATCCTGAGACAATGAGAAATCAACTAAATCCAAACGAGGATTTTTAAATAAAACGACATCAACGTTCATCTTAAAAGTCAATAAATCGCCTGGCTTCATACTAACATCGAAAAACAATTTAGCCATTGTTCCCATCGTTGTTGTATTAACAACAATTGTAGAAGGAAGTTCTAACTCTACTTTTTTGTTTGCAATATTTAATTCTTTCTTAGAATAACCTTCAAAAGTAACTTTCATATCTCCAACAATTTTAGCCATTGC
>JAHHQS010000073.1 GCA_020026285.1 Parabacteroides sp.
ATCTCAATTAGTAATTAATCAAAAACTGTAAACCATTTCCAGTAAAGGTCAAAGCCTTATGTTTTTTTTAAAAAGTCAAAGCTTTTTCCGAAATAGTCAAAGCTTTTCAAGAAAACATCAAAGCTTTTTTCCAACAGATTTCTAGAGGAAGAAAAATCCAGATTTTTTATTATTTTTGTGTAAAAACAAACGACGTATGAATAAATATCATCTCATTATTTTTTTATTTTTTTGGAGTATTTGTCCCATATATGCCCAATCAAAATTAAAATTCATTGTTAATAATGAAGGTAAACTTTTTGCCATACCTTCTGATATTAATTATGAAATTAAAATACCTGAAACAAAGTACAAGTGTTATACTTCTGTTTCAGAACAAAACAGGCGTCTGCTTGAAAACTATACAGAATTTTATAAACAATATACGTCTTTATTGAATACAGAATATATATTCACAACCGACTTCTATTTACAAGAGGCAGACAGGCCTATAAATATGAATACTCTTTCAAAAGCATACCGTCCGTTTTTTAATCCTTATATCCCGATGTTATGGAATGTGAGTCCTATGGCCCTTGATTATAATGAAACTTTCAGAAAAACGATCAACAAAAACACGGCTCTTTGGATTAATGGCATTCAAGAGACATGGCCGGCCTTAGGAGGCACCAATATAATTAATACAGCTATAAGCTATCAGGTCGGAAACTTCAGCATTACAACGGGAGGTTTTGCTGGCAGATATTATACGCCATATACTAGTAGTCCTACTTTATGGGGAGGGATTAATATTTTGGCACATTATGATATTAATGAATGGCTTGCTGTTAATGCCTGGGGGTCACAATCTTTTTACGGAAAAAACAGAGCGGATCCTTTTTTGCAAATGAATCCCCTACTCAACCGTACAAATATTGGAGGATCAATGAATTTCAAAGTGAATGACAATTTCAAATTCGGTGTTGGTATTAATTTCCAGCATAACAGGATGAACCAAGATTTCGGACATTTCAACTAACGTATCCTAACATGATTATAATGTAAAAGGCTGTTCCTCTTAAAAGAAACAGCCTTTTATTAATTTACCCTACACCTTATTATTAATATGGTCTGAAACCGATAATCTGACGAACCTCATTTAATGTCTTAGCAGCACTTTCACGAGCCTTTTCAGCTCCCTGACGCGCAACTTTTGCCATTAAATCTTCATTAGAACGAATATCCAAGATACGTTCACGAATTGGAGCACAGAAGTTATTAATATCTTCAGCCAATTGTTTCTTCATATCTCCATAGCGGATCTCACAATTATTGTATTTTTCATTAAAATAATCATAAGTATCTTTTGAAGACACGATTTCCATCATGGTAAACAAATTTGCAATCGGTTCAGGTTTAACACTGTTAGGAACAGTTGGTCCACCATCTGTAACAGCCTTCATTACTTTTTTACGGATCGACTTTTCATCATCAACCAGATAAATAGCATTACCTTCACTCTTACCCATCTTTCCAGATCCATCCAATCCTGGAACTTTAACAGCCTTACTTGAATAATAGAAAGATTGTGGTTCCGGGAATAAATCAACGCCATAAGTAGTATTGAAACGGCGGGCAAAACGACGAGCCATTTCCATATTTTGTTCCTGATCTTTTCCTACCGGAACTTTAACGGCTTTGTGAATAATGATATCGGCAGCCATCAATGTTGGATAGGTAAGCAGACCTGCACTTACGCTATGTTTATTTCCTTCATTGAAGATTTCATGTTCAACATCACCTTCGGTTGTATGAACACGATCGATATGTAATTGCTGACGAGCTTTATCTTTAAAAGATGCGGTACGCATCAATTCGCCAATGCCGGCATTCATGTTTAAATACAAATAAAGTTCCACCACTTCAGGGACATCGCTTTGCACATACATTGTTGCCTTCTCCGGATCAATTCCACAAGCCAGATATTCAGCCATAATAGTTCTTGCACTATTACGTATATTTTCAGGACGCGGATGTGTCGTCAAGGAATGCCAGTCAGCAATAAAGAACAAGCAATTATATTCATTCTGCATTTGCAGAAACCCTTTTACCGCACCGAAATAATTTCCAAGGTGAAGATTTCCGGTCGGACGAATACCACTTACAACTGTTTCCATATTCTTTTTACTATATTATATATTATCTTTTTGGCAAAGATAATATAAAGAAACGAAAGAATTATCCGCTTTCATAAAAGTTGGGCAAATTTGTATTTCCGATAATTATGCTTACATTTGTTTTGTAAGTAAAAAGAATTTGGAATTAAAAGTCGAATTATATGAAAAAAATTTTTGTTACCACATTCGCATTATTATTAATGATGTCCTGTGGAACTAAAGAGTCTTACATAAGTGATTTCTCTGAATTTGTAGAAGATATAGAAAACGAAGCAGATGAATACACTGAAAAAGATTGGGAAAAAGCTGACAAGAAATTTGATCAGTTTACTGGCAGTATCTATAAAAAGTATGCAGAAGAATTGACTTCTGATGAAAAAATTGAAATTGCGAAATGCCAGACTCGCTATGCAGCACAAAAAGCTAAAGCCGGAATAAAAGATTTTGGCAAGACATTGAAAGAAGCTACAAAAAAAGCGAAGGAAGCTTTAGAAGAAAATTAGAAATTGTTTTGTTTTTTTCCGATAAGAATTGCTATCTTTGCAACATTTTATAGGAACAAATAAAATGGGAATTAATGTTTACATAGGCAAGCAGATTAAGACCTCCGGCTATTGGTCGGTATTGCTGGTTAATTTCTATTTAAAATATAAGAAAATGCGGTGACAATGATATTGCCAACGCATTTTTTTTGCCTTTTCCTATCAAAATAAGTAAATTGCGAATCAATTAAAAAAACAACATATTAATAAATAGAAAGTCATTATGTCAAGAAGCAATGTCAAGAAAGTAATTGTCCTCGGTTCCGGTGCATTAAAAATCGGACAAGCAGGCGAGTTTGACTATTCAGGTTCACAAGCACTGAAAGCTCTTAGAGAAGAAGGTATCAGCACAGTTCTATTGAATCCAAACATCGCAACAATTCAAACGTCAGAAGGAGTAGCAGACAAAGTTTATTTCTTGCCTATCACTCCGTACTTCGTAGAAGAAGTGATCAAGAAGGAACAACCTGACGGTATTTTGCTTGCATTTGGTGGACAAACAGCCTTGAACTGCGGTACAGAACTTTATACAAACGGTACTCTTGCCAAATATGGAGTTAAAGTATTAGGTACTTCTGTAGATGCTATCATGTATACTGAAGACCGTGATTTGTTCGTTAAGAAATTGACAGAAATTGACGTCAAGACCCCTGTCAGCCAGGCTGTTGAAAACATGGATGATGCGATCAAAGCAGCAAATGAAATTAATTATCCTGTAATGATCCGTTCAGCATATGCTCTTGGAGGAATGGGTAGTGGTATCTGTGCTAATGAAAAGGAATTACGCGAACTTGCTGAAAGCGCTTTTGCTTATGCTCCTCAGATTTTAGTAGAAGAATCACTGAAAGGTTGGAAAGAAATAGAATTCGAAGTAATTCGTGATAAAAACGACCACTGCTTTACGGTAGTAAGCATGGAAAATGTCGATCCTCTTGGTGTTCATACTGGAGAAAGTATCGTTGTTGCTCCAACTTGTTCTTTAAATGATGAAGAAATCAAGTGGTTACAGGAAATCTCAATCAAGACAATCCGTCATTTAAATATTGTTGGTGAATGTAACATTCAGTATGCATTTAATTCTGACACACATGATTATCGTGTTATTGAAGTAAACGCTCGTTTGAGCCGTTCTTCAGCATTGGCTTCCAAAGCTTCTGGTTATCCATTGGCTTTCGTTGCAGCAAAACTTGCTCTAGGTTATGGCCTCGACGAAATCGGAGAAATGGGTACTCCAAACTCAGCATACAAAGCTCCTGAAGTAGATTATATGATTGTTAAAATACCACGTTGGGACTTGACCAAGTTTGCTGGTGTCAGCCGTCATATCGGTTCTAGCATGAAGTCTGTGGGTGAAATCATGTCTATCGGTAAGAGCTTCGAAGAAATCATGCAGAAAGGTCTACGTATGATTGGTCAGGGTATGCATGGTTTTGTAGGAAACAATGATGTTGAATTTGATAATCTGGACGACGAATTAGCTAATCCAACCGACCTACGTATTTTTGCAGTTGCTCAAGCATTGGAAAAAGGTTATTCAGTAGAAAAGATCTACGATTTAACCAAGATCAATCCTTGGTTCTTGAATAAATTGAAAAATATTGTAGACTACGCAAACGTTCTTAAACAATATAACAAAATCGAAGATCTTCCTGCTGACGTATTGCAAGAGGCTAAACGTCTTGGTTTCTCTGACTTCCAGATTGCACGCTTCGTAGAAAATCCTGCGGGTAACATGGAAAAAGAAAACATCCGTGTTCGTAACAGACGTAAACAACTTGGTATTCTTCCAACAGTAAAACGTATCAACACCGTAGCTTCTGAAAATCCGGAATTAACAAACTACTTGTACATGACTTATGATGGAACCCAACATGATATTCCATATTACAGAAATGACAAGAATGTGATTATTCTGGGATCTGGAGCATATCGTATCGGTTCTTCTGTTGAATTCGACTGGTGTTCTGTAAACACAGCTTTAACTGCCCGTAAATTAGGCTATAAAGCAATCATGATTAACTATAATCCTGAAACAGTTTCTACAGATTATGATATGTGCGACCGTTTGTACTTTGACGAATTATCATTCGAACGTGTATTGGATATCATCGATCTTGAAATGCCTAAGGGAGTTGTAGTATCTGTTGGTGGACAGATTCCAAATAACCTTGCAATGAAGTTACATCGTCAGCATGTTCCAATCCTTGGTACATCTCCATTGTCTATCGACCGTGCTGAAAACCGTCACAAATTCTCAGCAATGCTTGATTCTCTTGGAATCGATCAACCTAGATGGGCTGAGTTAACCAGTATGGAAGAAATCGATGATTTCATTGAAAAAGTAGGTTTCCCGGTATTGATCCGTCCTTCATACGTACTTTCTGGAGCAGCGATGAACGTTTGTCATACAAAAGAACAGATGATCGAATTCCTAGGTCTTGCTGCTAAGGTTTCTAAAGAATTCCCTGTAGTGGTTTCTGAATTCCTGCAAGGTACAAAAGAAATTGAATTTGATGCAGTAGCCAAAAATGGTGAAGTAGTAGAATATGCAATTTCTGAACATATAGAATTTGCCGGTGTTCACTCTGGTGATGCAACATTAGTATTCCCTGCTCAAAAGATTTATTTTGAAACTGTACGTCGAATCAAGAAAGTTGCCAAGACTATTGCTGAAGAATTAAACATCAGTGGTCCTTTCAATATTCAATTCCTTGCTAAGAATAACTTCGTAAAAGTTATTGAATGTAACCTACGTGCTTCTCGAAGCTTCCCATTTGCATCAAAAGTTTTGAAACGCAATTTGATTGAAACTGCTGCTCGTATCATGTTAGGTGCAGATTATACTAAACCAGACAAGAGTGCTTTCGATATTGACTGGATAGGTGTTAAAGCTTCTCAATTCTCATTTGCTCGTTTACATAACGCAGACCCTGTTTTAGGTGTTGATATGAGTTCTACAGGTGAAGTTGGTTGTATTGGTGACGACTTTAACGAAGCTTTACTTTCTGCAATGATTGCAGTAGGAAATAAAATTCCTAAGAAAAACATCTTGGTTTCATCAGGAGCTGCTAAAAGCAAAGTTGATTTATTAGAACCTTGTCGTGAACTTGATGGCAAAGGTTACAATATTTACGCAACTGCAGGAACTGCCAAATTCTTAAATGAAAATGGAATTAAGGCAACTACAGTATCTTGGCCAGATGAAGAAGGCGATTTGAATATCATGGAAATGTTCTCTAACCATGTATTTGAATTGGTTGTAAACATTCCTAAGAATCATACAAAACGAGAATTGACAAATGGATACAAGATCCGTAGAGCAGCTATTGACCACAATATTCCATTAATCACTAATGCTCGTTTAGCTAGTGCCTTTATCAATGCTTTCTGTTCAATGAAAGAAGAAGACATTCAAATAAAGAGCTGGCAGGAATATAAATAAAGATTATTTATTTCAATGAAATGAAATAAACAAGCGGCAGGTTTTCATTTGACCTGCCGCTTTTATTTTATATATTTGCGAAATGAATCAATCAAAAACATACTTAAATTTGCTACTAATACCATTGTTTATACTGATTAGTATCAACTATTCTTTCTCAAAAGCTATTAATGCTTTTAAGAATCCATATATATTGGTTCAAAATTACTCAATAGAAGATTATAATGCCAGTTGCCAGAATTGGGATATTCTTGTTTCTAAAGAAGGATTTGTCTTTGTCGCCAATAATTCAGGACTGGTTGAATTCGACGGAAACACCTGGCATTTATATCAGACCAAAGATAAAGAAGCCATTCTCCAAATCGGTATGAGAAATGATACTCTGTTTAGCAAAGGAACACACTCTCAAGGCTTCTGGAAATATAATAAAGAAATGAAAATGGAATATTATCCTACTGAAGATCCTATACCAGATTCAGTCTTTGTCAATAAGGATATTATAGCTCCATTCCCTGTTTCTGATATAATTAAAGATGCTAAACCTAAAATCTTTGCCGGAAGTTCTTCTTATAAATTTATCAGTACATCTAAGGGGTTATTTATTACCGATACAATTGGCCATATCTTACATCACGTCAACATGAATAATTCTCTTCAAGACAATACTATTCATGACATTTTTATCCAGCATAGTGACCAATTATGGCTTGCTTTAGACAATGGGATTACTATGATCAGAATAAATCCTGCAGTCTGTCAGTTAGGGAAAAGATCTTTTTTAGGGAAACTTGAACAAGTAGGACACAACGAAAATCATCTATTTATAAAAACAAATATTGGATACTTCAGAAAGAGTATAGGTTCACAAAACACCTTCGAACATATAGAACAAGATACAGCAAA
This sequence comes from Parabacteroides sp., assembly GCA_020026285.1. Next base: position 7,044 of record JAHHQS010000073.1, read on the forward strand.
AAACTATTTAGGAGACACTCCTGAAGTAATAGAAAAGGATATTCCTAATCTCTTTTTTGATCCTACAGCTTTGGGGGACTTTAAATATGCAGATTACTGCTTTCCGCAGCCTAATAATTATTTCTGGCTTGTAAAAAACAATCAGGCCGGATTATTTCATAACGAATTTAAATCTACAACTCAAAAATGTCGAATTTTATTTGATAATTATCATATGAATCTGACTACAAGAAATCCATATTTCTTTTATATAAACGATTCCATGTATGTTGTATCAGCTATGCAGGGAGTTCTTTTGGTTGATACTCGACAAATTATGAGACAATGCCATCAAACCGTTACAAACACAGAAATTCATACTATAAATTATACTGATGAATCTGGTAAACATAACTTGTCCCCTAAATCTGGCAATATTACTTTACCTCATAACTTTCAAAACATCAAGATATTTGTCAGCACCAGTGTCATTTCACAAAACCATCAGTTTTCCTATTTACTAGAAGGACTTACTACCGAATGGTCAGAATGGCAGAAAGACGGAAAAATATCCTTTTCACAATTACCACCGGGGAATTACACGCTGAGAATTCGTAAATTCGCCTCGAAAGGGCCATTTCCTGAAATTACTTTAAATATAAAAGTTGAAACAGCGTGGTATAATTCTATCTGGGCCTATTGTACTTATGTACTTATTATTTGGTTTATAATCCAAACATTTCTTCAATACAACTTAAGAAGACTAAAAAAAGAAGAACAAGAAGAAAAAGAACGTAAACTAAAAGAAGAACAGCACAAATTAGAATTGATAAAGAATCAAGTATTGGAGGCGGAATTACAAGGTAAAAATAATGAACTTACCCTTCAAACATCAGCTTTGGTCCGGAGGAATCAAGCTATCCAAATATTATTAGATGAACTTGTCGCACAAAAAGAGACGTTAGGGGATCGATATCCTAACAAACTCTATAACAAACTACACTCCATGATGGAGAATGCGTTAAACGATAAAGAAGACTGGCTACTATTTGAATCCTATTTTAATAGTGCCCATCAAAATTTCAGAGAAAGGCTTCTACAAAAATATCCAGAATTAACCCCAGGAGACTTACGTATATGTTGTTTACTTAGAATGAATCTTTCAACTAAAGAAATAGCATCTCTGCTTAACATTTCTGTTCGTGCCGTAGAACTAAGACGGTATCGTTTACGTAAAAGATTAGAGCTTGATGGAGATGTAAACCTGTTGGACTTCCTTCTCAAACTATAAAAACAGAGTTTCTATTCTCATATTCAATTCTATATTTAGCATATATATATAATATTGATATATAGTTTATTATAAACAAGTGAGATAGTATTGTTGTATACATTAATTTCTATTTTTATTGAATGTGAAATACTTGTAGTAGAATTTTATTTGACAAGAGGTAAAATTAGAGCTTATATTTGCAACATATCTTAAACTAATAAACAGAGAGAGGAATGTTTAACGAATCAGACTTAAAAAAACAATTTGAACTTTTCGATAAAAAAGGAATCGATAGAAGAAAGTTCATAAAAATCATGACAGCTGCTGGGGTTATATCAGCTCTTGATATTAATCATGCTAAAGCGTTTTCAAGTAAAGCTAAGGGTAAAATAGTTATTGTTGGTGGTGGTGCTGCTGGTATCAGTATTGCTGCAAGATTATTACGTTGGTTAGAAGAACCAAATATCACTTTAATTGATCCAAGTGACCGCCAATACTATCAACCTGGATTTACCTTAGTAGCCTCAGGCGTTTATGAGCCGAATCAGGTTTGGAAAAAACAAGAAGATTGTATGCCTGATGGAGTTAAATGGGTGAAGGATTCTGTTGTTGCAGTCGACCCTGTATGGAATCAAGTAACTACTGCTAAAAACGGGAAAATTCCTTATGATTTCTTAGTAATGGCTCCAGGCATTCAGATGAACTGGAATAAAGTTGAAGGTATTGACTATAATAATCTTGGTGCAGGTAATGCTCATTGTATTTATGATTTTAAAGGAGCTCAAAAAACATGGATCGCAATGCAGGAATTTGCCAAAAAAGGAGGAAAAGGTATTTTCACAGATACATATACCAAACATAAATGTGGAGGTGCTCCTAAAAAGATCTGTTTATTGACAGAACACCGTTCAAGAATGAATAATGCTCGTGAACACCTTCAGTTCAAATACTATACTGCTTCTAAAGCTCTTTATGATGTTCCTTTCTTTACACCTCGTTTAGAGGAAATCTTTAAAGAAAGAAATATTCCTGTCCAGATACATACACGTGTAAAGGGAGTAGATACTTCAGCAAAAAGAGTTTATTTGGAAAAGATAGAAACTGTAGGTGATCAGAAAGTTGTAACTCCTATTACTGAGGATTATGATTTCTTACATTTCTTACCACCTATGTCAACTCCTGATTTCGTTAAAGAAGCAGGTTTGGGATATCCTGATGGTAAATTAGCTGCCGACGGATGGGTTATGGTTGATAAAGATACTTTAATTCATAAAAAGTATCCAAACATCATTTCTTTAGGCGATGCTGCTGGAATTCCTACAAGTAAAACTTCTGCGGCTACACGTATGCAAGTGCCTATTGCAGCCAAGAACTTAATTTCAATTATGGAAGGAAAAGAACCGAAAGAGGTTTACGATGGCTACGCGGCTTGTCCTATCATTACAGATTATGGTCATATTCTATTATGTGAATTTGATTATCAGAAAAAGGAAAAAATCTCATTCCCTTTCTCTTTACTTGATATGTCAAAAGAACAAAGAGCTGCCTGGTATTTGAAAGTGTATATTCTTAAACCTCTTTATTTCTACGGAATGTTAAAAGGCTGGGCATAAAAGCAAATTTCTATATAAACTATAAAAATAAAGATCCGATTCTTATTAGGAATCGGATCTTTATTTTTATTGAATAATTCAATCTGTTACTAATTTATAATAACGAAGTGTATCATTGGGAAGAAGTTCCGGATGGAAGATCTTAATATAATCCTTCAACAAATAATCTGGGTGTAAAGGGAACTCTTCATAATATCGGACATTGCCTGTATTACATCCATAAATTCTTTTATTTTTAAAGGCATCAAAATTTTCATACGGAGTATATTCCTGACGCAAAGATTTATAAGTAAGATCTTCAGACTGATTATATTTTATCAACCAATAATCTGCCTGATAAGCTTTTTCAAAAACTGTTTCAAAACTTAATGGCCGACTATCTGAACCTGATAAATATTTAAATAGATAATTTACACCTGCATCTTTATATAAATTAGCAATATAACTATTACCTCCGGCTACATACCAACTGGAACCATATCGTTTTTCCGCAAAAGCTGTAGGTTTAGAAGTTGCTTTGGTTGCCAATTCTTTCAAATTCAAATAATTCCGCTCCGTAGCAACAAAAACAGAATCTGCTAAATTTTTCTTTCCAAATAGAAGTCCATAAAATTTAACCCATTCTGTTCTCCCTAATGGCAAGGATTCCAAATAATCAGCCCCTTGAATGATAGGAATACCTAATTTTTCAACAGGACCAAAACTACTATTCTGAAAAGGCGAAGCAATTATTACATCTGCACCTATTTCTATTATTTTTTCAACATTAGGAGAAGTCGCTTCACCTAAATCAATAATTTTTCCAGCATCAAGCCTTTTACGAACTTCGGGAGAATCCATATACCGAGCTTCACAAACGCCAACAATTCGTTGTGTTTCTTTCAACTGCTCTACAATAGATGCATGAACAGATGTATAGATAACAGCTTTCTGCACAGGAACTTTCACAATTGTCCCCTTAGGTAAATTATCCGGTATTTGTTTGTTTCTCTCAATTAATAAATAACGCTGTAACAATTTAGTTGTATCCCAAGGATCGCGTACCTCCACTTGTACAAAATCCTCAAAATATTGAATAGAAAAACCTTGGGCATAAGAAAGGGAATCTTTACTTTCAGCTGAAACAGAAGCAAACTGTCTACTACTATTGGTTGAACATCCTAGTAATAGACAGAATACTATAAAAAAAGATAAGATTTTTTTCATTATTTAGCTAAGAATACTACTTTCTGAGTATCATAACCTTCAGTCTCAATTGGATCACCAGCCAACTTACCTTCTGGAGTAAAGACATACAAAGTTGTAGTTGCACCATATTTACCACTTGCTATAGCAACATTACCTGATACAGGATCTGCATCAATAGAAGTTGGAGCAGCACCTTCGCCTGGAGTTACATTTGTTCCATCAGTAATGAATTTATCAGTAATGATATTATTAGTCTTTGTATCATAAACTGAATAAGTAATGTTTGGATCACCCCATTGAGCATAAGCTACATAAAGTTTTTCTTTGGCATATGCCAGTCTTGAGCCTAAACCTAATTTCTTCACTGCACCAGTTTTACCATCAATACTCTGTAAAGTATTCTTGATATCACCATAGTTACCCATTGAAATTAAATAAAGATCTCCATCACCATCAGCCACAATATTTACAGGATTGATTTCCACCTTAATTTCTTTTTCAACCTTCAATGAATTCAAATCTATAACTGATACAGTATTTCCTTTAGCCTCGTCCAAACCTCCAGAGTTTGCAACATATAATTTATTGTTTGCAACAGCAACTCCTTCCGGATAACGGCCTACTGGAATAACCTTTTCTACGGCCAAAGAAGAAGTATCGACAACTGCAACTGAATGACCATAATAATAAGACACATATACCTTACCATTAGCAGCAGCCATGTAACGAGGATTCATTGTACTCTTGCCATCTTCACCTACTGGCTGAATCTTTTTGATTTCAGTCCCGTCCTTTTCCATTACTGTCAAAGAATTGGAAAAAGTTACAGCCGCATAAATTTTAGAACCGTAAGTAATGACATCCTGAGCAGATTCACCCAAAGCAACTCCATTTGCATTTTGGTACAGGTCTGTCAACTTGCGAGCAGTAAAATCATACATTTTCAAAGAAGCATTATTTGCCTGATAGTTTCCACGGTTCAGAATCAAGACTCCATAAGTTGTTGGGCAAACTTCCGGTTCTACCTTTACATCATCATCGTCATCACACGAAACCATTGGCAAAGCCAATGTTGTCATTAAAGCAAAAGCTTTAAACCATTTTGTCATTTCCATTTTTAATCTTTATTTAAATGTGTTTTTTAATTATATATTCCTTAATATGTCACCTGAATTCCTGCTCTGAAAGAACGTCCCGGCATTGGATAATAGCGAATAACATCATAAGTTACATTACCCAAATTCACTATTTCAGCATGTAGTCGCAATGAACACTTCCCTATTTTGAATGTCCGATTCGCTGATAACTGCTGCTCTATATAACCGTCTATACGATTCATATCCAAATTCTGAGGCAACGAAAACCTGTCTCCTACAGCATTCATCGTCCAACCGATATTCACCCATGGATTTTCCAACGATAAAGAAACAGAACCTGAATGCTCGGCTGTATAAGGAATCTGATGCCCATATATCTTAGATGTCTTATCTGTTCTATCTGCTGCATTCTGCCACGTATACGAAACATTCAATTGTAATGCCATATCCAAAGGCAAACCAACCATTGCTGCAAGATTCGCATCCAATCCCCAGATATTAACAATACCCATGTTCATCATTTTCCATATAAACATTGTTGGAAGTGCAACTATCTTATCTTTTACATGGTTATAATATCCATCGACTGTCAGACTCAGAAAATCGAGTGATAACCCGGGAAAAGTGTTATTCCAGGTAAATCCCAGATTATACTGAGAAGCCTTTTCCGAATCCAATTCCTTATTTCCTAAACGATCATAGTATAAATCATTAAAAGTAGGTACCCGGAAACCATCCTTGTACGAAGCCCTTACTCTTAAATGTTGTTCCGGCCAAACTAGCCATGAAACACTTGCTGATGGAGAAAAACGTTTCCTATCCGCCGCTGCATCCCCAATCTTCAACGATTCGGTTATATATGTACCCAGCAAACTAGCTGTTGCTATTAATCTTTCATTTTTATATTGTGCAGCTAAAGCTGTCAACGAAGTATATCGAGTTGGGAAAGGACATTTCGGCGTGGTCGCATCCAAAGTATTCACAAAAAAATCTTCTGCGAGAGAAACAGAAAAGCCATCAAAAGGCCGATACAAACCAGAAACAGAAATATAATACTCCCGCTGTGTATAATAATCCGTCAAAGAACCACCAATATATTTGCTATGAAAATCTTGATATTTTGTCCTTCCATAATCAAACTTACCCAAAACCTTTAGATCTAATTTAGGAGATAAACGATTCTTATAATTAGCCTGTACAAAACCATTCTTATTGAACAAACGTTCTTCATGATAATCATTATAAAGAATAACTGCGCCGGGCAAACCTCTTTCCGAATCAAACCAATAACCCTTCAAATGCAGATTTCCTCCTTTTTCCCAATCAGCAAAAAAGTTCAACTCTGTTCGCCAAGTATTTATATCACTATTCTTTCTCTTTTCCTTAGTCACTAACGAGCCATTTGTAAAAGTGAACGGATATTGTCCATCCGAACGAGTCCAGTCTCCTTGTAATGAAAAAGCATAATTCTTTGTAATACGCTGTTCGTAACGCAAATAAGGATTGAACAATCCAAATGACCCCGTTTTTATTTTCCCCTGTACTCGGAAAGGTTTATCCTTCAATAACAATGGTGATCGAGTCTTGATACTCAGAGCCCCGGCAGACGCATACATTCTTGCTGTCTGAAAAATATCATCAAACTGCCCTATTGATAATGAGACCATTTCTACATCATCCAAAGAGAAACGGCTTATATCGACTTGACCACTTTGTGTATCTGTTATAGTAATACCATCATAACTCACAGCAGTATGTTTAGCACCCAAACTTCTAACAGAAACAGTTTTCAGACCTCCTATTCCACCATAATCCTGTACAGTGACTCCCGAAAACAGTTTTACTGCTTCCGATAAATCCTGTAATCCCAACTGATCAATGTTCCGACTATTTAAAACCTGAATAGGAACAGACGATTTTAAGACAGAAGGTTTACGACGTCCTAAAACCTCAACATCAGACAACTTACGAACAGATGTCGTATCAACAACCTGTCCAAAAGATAAAATGAATGAGAATAAGCCTGAAACTATTAGACATAACCGTCCTTCTATATTCTTTTTTTGCATAAGTTCTGTGTTCTAAATCTTACCCGAGATTATTGATTTCATTAAAAAAGGCAGGTTTTCTGACTTATTCACCTTTTACCGGTAACCTTCCCAGACTTGTCATATCCAGTGGTATGGAGAAACCGAAGGCTTTTGAATATACAGCTACGGGTACAGCTCAGGATTCTCACCTGATTCCCTTTTACTAGCAGACAGAGACAACTGAAAGCTACACCTTTTCGCCACAAAACTACATAAACATTTCGACTATTAAGATAGAAATCTTGTCTAAATTTCTTTTTAATCAAAAAAATCCATAACAAAAAAACCTTCGGCGAATCACTTCGACGAAGGCTCCAACGTTTTCTTTTGAAAGACTTACTAACAACTAATATATATTTGGAATTTGTATATATTCCTTTTTTAATAAAGAAAACTTCTTTCTTTTAAAATCGAATACTCCTGATCGCATATCGTTCAATCAGAAATATTTATTGAAGAATTATGCAGACAGACAGATACTATTTTATACTGATTATAATCAGACAAAAAATTCTTATAAAAATATATTATTAATATCCGACTGTTTTACTAATCCCACGAGCTAAAACAGCTAATGAATTACGGCAGGTCTTCTGACTAACTCCCATCTTGAAGCCTTCCCGATTTGAATCAGTGGCATGAGGGTATTTCAAGATGTTTTATAGAGCTTCACAGCAGCGGGACTGTATAGGATTTTCACCTATTTCCCTTTTAATCTGAATGGATGAAAACCCAACTCAGAACCGAACTCTTTGCAAAGTTAGAAATAAATATGAATCTTCCAAACTCTTATCCTTTTTTTATCCCTTAATTATATTTTTATCTCTGTTTTCTAAAAAATGTTCCTATAAAAAGAAACAGCATATATATCTTAATTGTAAAAAGACTATTTAAACAGCTAACACCTTAATTGCATTTTGGGGACATATTAAAACACAGGCATTACAACCAATACACTTTTCATTATCTATATGTATTTGACTTTTTAATAATTCATGAACTATTGATATAGCTTCATAATCACAGACTGATTTACAGCGATCACATTCTTTATTTTGTGTTAATAAACAAGCTCTTAAATCCAACTGAGCCATACCTATCAACATATATTTCTTATCTTTAATAGAAAAAGGGGCTAGAGCTCCTCCAGGACAAACCTGACCACATTTTACACAATCACTTAAACAATACCCTTTGGAATAATTCAATAATGGAGTCTGCCAACTTAAAAAATTATCCAAAGACTGGTCCAATTGGATGATTGAAGTTGGACACACATCCACACAATTTCCGCAACGAAGACAGGATGTATAAAAAACAGAACCTTTTCTCGCTGATGGTGGACGAAGAATAGTTTTTTCTCCCTTTATTTTTATTTTATCTGTAAACAAATAACCTATTATCCATCCTGCTAAAAGGACAAGAGTATTTCTTCGAGAAAATAATACGGCAGGTTCTTTTGATAAACCAACAGCTAAATCCTGCATACCTCCCAACGGGCAAATATGATTGCACCAAAAGTAAGGTAAAAAGAGATTCAATATTAAAAGTAAAAGAAAGAAACTACTCCATAAAGCTCCACAAATTGAAACAGGCAGAATCCATCCAGAAAAGAACGTTCGAAGAATAACCAATGGATCAAAGATTAATAATAAAGAAACCCCTCCTAATGACAAACCTATTGAAAATAGAGCTACAATTTCTCCACCTTTAATGTTTTTAAAAATACTGTTTTTCCGAATTTTTTCCCATTTAACTATATGAAAGCACCATCCCAAAGGACAAAGTGAATGACAGAACCATCTCTTTCTTTTTATACAGATCCACAATACAATGAATGAAAAAACTTGAACAAAGATCAAACCTTGCTGAGCCATTAATCGATTGATAACAATATTAGGACTCAGCCAAAGATAAATGCCTTGCAATATTCCCCATTCTATTGGCAATGAAAGAAAAAAAACGAGGACAAAAAATATTGTCCTCAAATTTTTTTTCACAAAATTTTTAACCCAACCATACATTTTGATTGATAAGAAGTTTACGTAATGCTTTCCGATCTATATCTCGTGGTTTTACATTCTGTTTAACAGCTAAAGCTGCTGCTGCACCTGCTCCATGTCCCGTTATCAGACACGTTCCTATAATTCTAGTATCCTCGACCAAAGCTTTCTCAAAACAAAAGCAACGCCCTGCTACAATCAGACAGTCTGTTTTCTTTGGTAGTAAAGAACGATATGGAATTTGCCAATAAGGACGATCTTTTATCTCCACTCTTTTCCCTTTATACAACATTGTCGTCCATGCTCCACTTACACCTATAGCATCATTAAAAGATTTAAAAGTCATTGTGTCTTCCAATGTAAGACGATATTCTCCATCCAGAATACGAGAAGCACGAACACCTAACTGAGAAGCTGTATCAAGTAAATAAACCTGCTCATAGCCTGGTTGTTTCCGTATATTTTCTGTATTCTTCCATATTTCCATTCTATATTTTTGTTGTAATCGTGAGAGATTCAACATATCGGTACCACATTGTTCATCCTCCCCATGCATATTGTACCAACGCACACTTGGATTAGGAGTCTCATCACCTAAATAAATTTTTTTGAATCCAGGAGCCGAAGAATCGACACGATCCGTATTTCCTAAACGATGGACTAATCCTATATGATATTTCATTTCATCAAACGATTCTCCACACCAATTATAAATATCTCCGTCTCCGGTACAATCTATTACAACCTTTGCCAATATTGCCTGTCTTCCAGACTTACTCTCAACAAAAACACCTTTAATCGTATTATCTTCTTTTATAACATTTGCTCCCCATGTATGATATAAGACTTTAACTCCTGCATCTACAATCATCTCATCCAACACATACTTTGCAGCTTCAGGATCAACCACCGGATTTACTTCACGAATAGCCATTCCCATTTTAAGTAAACGTTCTGCCATTTCTCCTCCAATACCATGAATCACCTGCTTTCGTTCACCATTTTTACCAGTACCATGAGTAGACAATAAAGGCAAGACCAAACCGCCAGTCCATAAACCACCTAAATGATTATATCTCTCGACCAAATAAGTTTCTGCACCAGCCCGACTGGCCGCTATAGCAGCTGCAACTCCTGCCGGGCCTCCACCAACAACCAAAACATCAGTTTTCGCTAAAACAGGAATCTGTCTGGCCGGTTCCACTACAACTCCATCAGGAACAACCTGGTCCGTTTCTCTTTTAGAAGTACATCCTAAACTTCCAACACTAATCAGACCTCCGGCAATAAGTGAACTGGTTATAAAATCACGACGTTTCATTATAGTAATATTTAGTATTTAAGATATGAAAAGAAAAGTCTTTTCATGAATATAGATCTTCGATAATATTCAGATTCAGCTAAAAGAACTTTTATTATGGAATATACATTCTATCACTTTCTCTAACATCAAAAGAGAATCAAGGCGAAACTGAAAAAAACATTGCTAATGTAAGAAAAACATTTTTGAAACAATCTCTTTTATTTCAAAATCAAATATAAAAAGGTACGATTATATATTTTTAAGTATACAGAATACTCTTATTCCCTGGAACAGGAATATTTACGGGTTTATATTTATTAACTGACTAGTATTTTTTATTGTTTATTTGTTATTATACTTTTTTTTATTGAAATTTGACCAATTTTCGGGACAAGAAATTCTCTCTTTATATTTATAACAGACATA
>JAHHQS010000074.1 GCA_020026285.1 Parabacteroides sp.
TTTGTTTATATCCTTATCCCTGTCCGCCTCCATTCCCTGATCTAGAAGGCAGATCGATTTCTTAGGCAATGCTATCCTGTTCGATATATGTTTGCAATATCAATCCGTAGTTTTATTTGCTGCTTATAAACATTTTTTGTCCTTTATAGTAATTCTAAGTGATTAGAAAATCTACTTTAATCTCTAGTGAATAGTAATATCCTTGTGTTTGTTTATACTTAATTATGGCATAAATAACATTGTATGACCAGAATCTATTAAATACTTTTATCGAGAAGTATAGGCCTTTTAGTTGATCCTATTGAATGAGATAATTTATAATCTGAGGAATTTTTATTCCCAATTAAAGTCCCTTGTGGAGAAAAGACACATTCGTTTTTTATTAAAGCAATATTATTAATTATCCCAAATTAGTTTTGTGAATATGTTTCTTTTATGTTTAATGAGTAAAGAATTTTACTTTGATTTTATAAATTGTCATCATGAAAGAATCTTTGGAATATAAAGAGTATACTTATATAACATTTATGACAGACAATAAATAAAGAAGAAAGAGGATTTTTAATATGAACTGCATTCCCATAAGCTTGAAAAAGAACTTTTGTTTTGGAATCTGTCTAAAAATATATGATTCCTCCAAATATCTGTGTTGGATTGAACAGGATTATTCACAATAAGATTTGAAGTATTCAGGCTATTTTCATAAGAAAGCGAACTGTCTTCTTTACTTAAGGATGGAGAATTTCTATGGACTTATAAAGAATGAATTATTATATTTTTAGGATAAGAATGTATTAAGTAGTTCGATAGGGAGATATTTATAATGAAGGTTCTACTACGGCGATTGAATCAAATTAAGGCGAAAAGAAAAAAGCTCGGTACTGTACCGAGCTTTTCCAGTATAAGAGAATCTTTTATTTTATATAAATCTTCCTACTTTTTGGAAAATATTATAGTATATCTACTCTCCCTTTTTATCTGATTTACACAATTAATAGATTATTAAAGAGATTAATTAAGTTTCTCTACCTTTTTCTTTTTACTTTCTGCATGCCATAAATAAATGGCTAAGAAGATGAATGCTAAAGTAATTGTAGCCATTTCTGTAATATGGTTCATAGGATCGACCCATATTTCCTTAAATAGATCTATACGGCCTAAAATTTCAACAGGAGTCCAGAATACAACTACAGTGGCAATTGCCATACGTATGTTTGCTCCCCATGAAGCAATTCGTAATTGTTTTCTAAATATAAAGAAGGAACCAATAAGACATCCTAAGCCAACTAAAAATGTAACGGGATGATGATCTCCTAAAAACTCATCGTCATAACAAAACATTAGTAAAAGATATGATCCCCAAAGTATCATCATTAATTCCATAAATGTAACAATACTAGTATGACGAGTCATAGGACGGGCTGCTATATCAGATTTCCTTTCTCCTAAGAAAAGTTTTTGCCACCAATTAATGAAGTTACAACCATTTTTTGTACTAAATAAATACATGATCATAATCATCATCCAAAAGCCAAAAGATGCAGGGAGAATAAGATATTCCGGACGAGTTATTATTTCTCCAGTTGTAGTATCGATTAGAGGTTGAGTTCCAAAGCGATTAGCATAGTACATGAAAAGAAATTCAACCCAACCTGTCCAAAATAGCAAACCTCCGAAAAATCCCCAAAGGGTTTGTCTGGTTTCTCCCTTAGCAAAAACTCCAACTATAACCATAACCATTCCGATAGCTCCTAAAGCGAATGCAGCATAGTGTAAAGTCGTTTCATCCATTAAATGCTCCATCATAATCATTAGAGCATGTCCTAGGGGCATAGTGAATAAAACCATAAGGAAAGAAGATATTGCCTTCCACCAATAACGTTGTTTTTTGTTTTGATTTTTTGTCAATGTCATATTATTTCTATTAGAGTGATTCGACAAAAATAATAAAAATAATTTTTTTTAAAAATTTGCGGAGTTTAGAAAGATATGTACCATCTTTATAAAAAAAGCCGTTTTAGCTTTTGGGGGCTAAAACGGCTCTTAGTTATATTAGAATTCTATTATTAGAAATTTCTACCAGTATCCCACCATAGACGTGTAGCTGGGCTATCAGGACCTCCTAACATTTGGATAGCCTCTTTTACAGCTTCAGTATTATTATCACGATCACATTTAGGGAAAGGTAAACGTTTGATGAATTCGCCCTGAGGAATGGCCCATTCTCCAGTACTCATATTATTGGCAACAGGGAAAATCTGAGGATAACCTGTACGACGGAATTCACTCCATGCTTCCTGTCCTTCTGGAAACATTGCTAACCATTTTTGATTAATGATTTTATGAAGTTTCTCTTCATTTGAAGCTCCTTCATTCCATTTAACAGTACATTTATCAATACCGGCAATATTGTTTGCAGGATTATGAGGGTCAACATAATCTTTTGCTGTACCAGTTGCATTAGCAATATAAGCAGAATATTCTTCAGGAGAAATACCATATTCATCGAATGAAACCTTTATTCCTTCTTCATAGAAATCTTTTGCAGAACCTCCCATGTTCCAACCACGTAAAGCACCTTCAGCACGTAAGAAATAAGCTTCAGCAACTTTCATCCATGGCAAAGCATTTGATAATTGAACTCCTTCACCTGTATAGTCACTCATCTTCGTTTCTCTTGATAAGTTTGGAATAGAGAATACCTTGTAAACATCTTTATTGACAATTGATCCAGAACGGATTCCTACATAATTACCCAAGTTATTTGTGTTATTTCCTGCAGCATCAACAATGTCCATAGGTTTACCATCCTTTTGTAACCATCCAACTTTAGCAATATAGTGACTAATACGTGGATCATCGTAACCTTGCATGATACTTACCAATGATGCGTTAATACACATATCACCATAATTGATTACGATTTCATTCAGCGGATTTTGTAATGTAGGATCAACAACTTCTACGTTCCTGTTTCCGGCTGTTAACACACCTAGAGGATGATTAACTGCAGCCTCTGCTGTTGATTTTGCCAAATCTGGTTTTACTACAGCCATTCGTATAGCTAGACGTAAACGCAATGTATTAGCAAAACGAACCCATTGTTTCAGATCACCATTACATACAATGTCAAAGGCTGCCAAACGAGCAGGATCTGCTTTTCCTTCGTTAATAAATGTGGTCAGATCATTAACACTTTCTTCGAGTTCCTTAAGGAATGTTGTGTATAGTGTCTCTTGGTCATCATAACCAACAGAAGCTCCACCTTGCATAGCTTTTGAATAAGGAATCGGACCATAGATATCTGCAACACGATGCATGGCTGCTACACGAATAATCTTAGCAATTGAAGTGTAATCTTTTGCATCTGTAGATTGTAGAATCAAGCTAACCGGTTTCATTACATATAATTCACCTGATTTGAATGGTTGTTCGTTCCAACCATCCATCATAGAATAGGTTGCATTATTGTTATTACCATTGAAAGGAGTACCTGTTGCCATATAACCAGAGTAAATATCAGCATTCAAATTTTGTTGTAACTGATATTCATAGTTTCTATTTTGATAATTACAATAAACAGAAACAATTGGCTGGTAAAATCTAGATGTGATTTTAACCTGTTCCGGTGTCATCCCGTTAGGATTTGTATTGATCTCTTCAAAATCACCTGTACAAGCAGTCATTCCTAAGATGGCTGCTACAGAATATATTAATAAATTTCTTTTCATAAATGAACTAAGTTTGTGTAGGGTTAATTAAAATGTTACTTTCGCATTGATACCAAAACTTCTTGTTGATGGTAAACCGAATGAATCAAAACCTTTCCAGCCATTATGTGTAGACATAGACATATCTGGATCTACAGGTGAATCTTTATATAAGAAGAATAAGTTACGAGCAACAAATGAAAGGTTCAAATTTTTAGAAGCCCCTAATAGATTACGGAATGTGTAACCTAAAGATAATTCACGTAGACGGAAGTTCGTTGCAGAATATACATACATGTCTTTTGCTCCTTCTTTTCCTGCTACAGTTGTATAGAACTTCTGTGCATCCATTTTTTGTCCATTACCCAAATCTACACCACCATTATCACGAGCATCAGCTGTTACTGCTGTAACACCATAAGAATCCAAATAAGATTGTGTCTGACTGATGATATTGCCACCAATCTTTCCGTCGAATAAGAAATACAAACTGAAATCTTTATAAGTAAATGTATTACCCCAACCTAATTGCCAATCAGGATTTACATTACCAATGTGACGCATATCTGTTGATAATTGGATATTACCTTTATCATCTAATGTGAATGAACCGTCGTCGTTTCTTAAAGCAACTTTACCATAGATGTCACCGAATGAACCACCTTCTACTAGACGGAAGTTAATACCTGCACCACTACCTAAAGTGACACCATCTTTCAATTGTGTAGGAAGTTCTTTAACTTTATTCTTGTTATAAGAAATATTGAATTCTGGTTTCCAACTCCAGTCTTCAGCAAAATCCCAGCGATAATTGATTGTTGATTCGAATCCCTGGTTTTCGATGTTACCAGCATTTACATAATAGCTGTCATATCCTGATGCAATTGGAGAAGAAATTGAGAAGTACTGATTCTTATTGTTTGTTTTGTAATAAGTGAAATCAAAATTGAAATGATTATCAAACATTGTCAAATCCAAACCGAATTCCATAGAATGCATCTTTTCTGGTTTCATTTCACTAAATGGCTCTTTTGTATTTGGTTCAAGTGAACCTAAGTTAATACCATCCATTGGATAAGTAATGTATGCAGGCACATCATTACCTACAATAGAATAAGCTCCACGTACTTTTAATAAATTAATCTTTTCAGACATTGGAATCATTTCATTCAGCAATGCAGTCAAACCAAATGATGGATAGAAGTATGAAATGTTCTTGGTATAAGCTAATGCTGATGACCAGTCATTACGTCCTGTAATATCTAAATAGATCATACCTTTAAAGCCAATCTGTGCAGTACCAAATATAGAATTCAAACGTTTGTGAGGATTGTCTGTACGTTGATTTGGATTGCCTGGAATGTTTTCAGGAACGAAGAAGTTTGGTTCCATCAAACCTAATTTATCACTATCAAGTTTTGTATTTTTGATTTCGTTATCAAGGAAGCTCGCACCCAGAGATACATTTAAGTCCCAAGTTTCGTCCCATGATTTAGAAACATTAGCCATAACATCACCGTAGAACTGACTTGATTCAAAACGTTCAAGTTTGTATCTGCCATTTGGACTACTAGCCCATGTAGGTGTTGTTGTTGCATACATTTTCTGTTCGTATTTATCGAAAGTATTATCGATGCTTAAACGACCTTGAATATTTAACCAGTCTGTAATTTTTAATTTGGCAGTAGCAGAAGCCATTATACGGTCACGTTTTTCTTCTGATTTCATACGATTCAGAATCCAGTATGGATTTGAAGAAAAGTCATTATCACCAATGTACCAGTTGTGAGCCATTAAATTACGGCCTTCATTGAAAACTTCGTAATTGTTTTTATAATAATTCCAATCACCGTTAGCAGGGAATGTATATAAACCTGTTAATGGGTTATTATATGTACCACCGGAAGGACGGTTCGTTCCTTTCTGAGTAATATAAGATAAGGAAGCATCAATTGACAAACGATTGTTGAATAGATTGAATGTTTCGCGGACAGTCATATTATGACGGAAGAAATCGTTTGTAGGAGTGATACCTAATGCAGAAGTATTTGCATAAGATAAGAAACTTTGTACCTTTTCAGTTCCACCATTAATAGTAACAGAGTTAATATATGTAGAACCTGTTCTAAAATAATCTCCCAAACGTTTGTTTGCTACATCATCATTGTTACCAATTTTTTCACCCCAGCTTCTATCTGCAAGTTGAGAACCAGTAACTATTGCACCATAACGTCCTTGTAATTCCGGTTTTACCATTGGTGCTTCGAATGTGATGTTAGAAGAGAAATCTACACGTGCAGCACCGTCACGTCCTTTCTTGGTTGTGATCATGATAACACCGTTAGCAGCCATACTACCATAAAGAGCTGCAGCAGATGCTCCTTTCAAAACGTTCATGCTGGCAATGTCATCAGGGTTTAAGTTTGATAAAGCATCACCACCATCACGTCCTGCATACTCACCATCCAACTGTGTTGTCTGAGGGTTGTTCATCGGAACACCATCAATAACAATTAAAGCCTGGTTACTCCCAAAAGCAGATTTATTACCACGAAGTACAATTTTTGAAGAACCACCAGCTCCTGATGCATTTGGAGTGATTGAAAGACCTGCAGTTTTTCCTTGTAAGGCGTTGATCATGTTTGCATCTTTAGCACGAGTCAATTCTTGATTACTGACTTGCTGTGTTGCATAAGTTAATGATTTAGCTTTACGTTGAATACCCATTGCAGTTACGACAACTTCTTCGATTTTTTGACTGTCGGAGAACATGTCAACATTAATTTCAGAACGGCCATTTACTTTTTCTTCTTTAGTGGCATAACCGATATAGGAGAATTCCAAAATGGCATTGTTTCCAACTTCTAATGTGTATTTACCATCCAAATCGGTGATGGTTCCATTAGTAGTTCCTTTTTCAACAACATTACACCCGATTAACGGTAAGTTTTCTTCTTTGTCAGTTACTGTTCCAGTAACTTTTTTTTGTGCCCAAAGGATATTTGTACACATCCCAACGAAGAATAATACAAATAAAATTAAGTTCCTTCTCATATAAATGATATTTTAATAAATAGATTACCAATTGCAAGTAAAGTAAACGAATCTTGAGAGCAATAGAGTTCTTTTTCTTACGGTTCATTTCATACTTTGATGCAAAAGTATGTATATTTTACAATAAAACAAATAAAATATGTAAAAATCGAAAAAAGTTTTCTATGCGTTTTTAACATATTTATTTGTCATTATACATAATAATGTATTTGTTACATTATCCATTTTTAGATAGTTAAATCATTTTTATGAAGAATTGATGAGCCTTTTTTCAAGTTCTGGTTGATAAATGAAGTTATTTCATTTGATAAAAAAATATAATTTAAATGTTAAAAAAAAGTTCTCGGTATAATGAATCTTAAAAGCTTGACATTTTTTGAAAAATCTCAAAGCTTTTCCGAAAAATGTCAAAGCTTTTTGAAAAAAGGATGCATCATTTTTATAGAAACGGAGCATCCTTTTTCTATGAAGCATACAATTAAAGAATAGAATTTAGAATAAACTCCATGTTACAGTTAGACCAGCCATGACGATGGCAACCATACTCATTAGTTTGATCAGAATATTTAAACTTGGTCCGGAAGTATCCTTAAAAGGATCTCCTACAGTGTCGCCTACAACAGTGGCTTTATGTACTTCGCCTCCTTTACCTCCGAAATTACCTTCTTCAACATACTTTTTTGCATTATCCCATGCACCACCAGCATTAGCCATAAAGATTGCTAATACGAATCCGGATGATAATCCACCTATTAATAATCCAATAACGCCAGGGACACCAAAGAATAATCCTGTAATTATTGGAGCGGCGATTGCCAGTAATGAAGGAAATACCATTTCTTTCTGTGCACCTTTTGTAGAAATTTGCACACATCTAGCATAATCCGGTTCTGCTTTTCCTTCAAGAATACCTTTAATTTCATGGAATTGCCGACGTACTTCTTCTACCATGTGAGAAGCTGCCCGTCCGACAGCATTCATGGTTAATCCACAGAATAGGAATGCCATCATACTACCGATAAATATACCTGATAACACTTTAGGATTCATAAGAGTTACATCATAGTAAATCATGAAATCTGTGAAACTGGCAGAATCTACCTGAATGTTTTGCCCGTTAGGAAGTTCTAGCATAGATGTTCCGATTCTACTTAATCCTATACGGATTTCTTCTATATATGAAGCAAGAAGAGCCAGCCCTGTTAATGCGGCGGAACCGATAGCAAATCCTTTACCTGTTGCAGCAGTTGTATTTCCCAAAGAATCCAATGCGTCAGTACGTTTACGAACATCTGCTCCTAAACCACTCATTTCTGCATTACCACCGGCATTGTCTGCTATCGGACCATAAGCATCTGTTGCAAGAGTAATTCCTAAAGTAGATAACATTCCTACAGCGGCAATTCCTATACCATATAATCCCATCCCGATATTGGCAAAATCAAATCCGGATGCAAACCAGTAAGCAAGAATGATCCCTGTTACGACAGCAATAACTGGAATTGTTGTAGATATCATACCTAAACCAATACCCGAAATAATGACAGTAGCTGGTCCTGTTTTTCCACTTGCGGATAATCGTTGTGTCGGTTTGTAAGATTGCGAAGTATAATATTCTGTAGATTGCCCGATTACGATACCAACAAGTAACCCTACTACCACTGCGCAAGAAATTTCAATCCAGTTAGGCATATCAAGTACCCATAATATGGTGAAAGTGGCAATGACTATAAGGACAGAACTAAGATTTACACCAAAAGATAAAGACTTTAGTAGATCTTTGATTTTGGCATTTTCTTTTGTTTTAACCGAGAAGATTCCAATGATTGATAAAATAATTCCAACAGCGGCAATAAGCATAGGAGCAATTACTGCTTTAAATTGCATTTCCGTATTTCCTGAGTGGATAAAGGCTGCTGCACCTAAAGCAGAGGTTGCAAGTATAGAACCACAATATGATTCGTACAGATCTGCTCCCATACCGGCCACATCACCTACATTATCACCTACATTATCTGCGATTGTTGCCGGATTTCTTGGGTCATCTTCAGGTATACCTGCTTCCACTTTACCAACCAGATCGGCTCCAACATCGGCAGCCTTTGTATAGATTCCTCCTCCTACACGGGCAAATAATGCCTGTGTGGATGCTCCCATACCAAATGTCAGCATAGTTGTAGTAATAATACATAGTTTGGCTGAAGGATTTAGACTATCTGCAGGTATCATGTGGTCTAATAAAAGATACCAGAATGAAATATCAAGTAATCCTAATCCAACAACTACTAATCCCATAACGGCACCGCTTCGGAATGCAATACGTAAACCTTTATTCAGGGAATCTTTGGCAGCATTTGCTGTTCGTGCTGAAGCATAAGTGGCCGTTTTCATTCCAAGGAAACCAGACAAACCAGAGAAAAAACCACCGGTAAGGAAAGCTATCGGGACCCAATGATTCTGGAGATTGAATCCGTAAGCCATGATTGAGAACAGAATGACCAGACCTAGAAAAACAAAACAGACAATTTTGTATTGCTGTTTCAGATAGGACATGGCACCTTGACGAACATGTGAGGCTATTTTCTGCATAACAGGAGTTCCTTCACTTTCACACATCATTTGCTTGTAGAAATACCAAGCTAGTATCAATGCCATAATTGAAGAGATTGGCACAATCCAAAAAAGAGGTGTTCCCATAGTAATTTTGATTTAAAATATCTTTGCTAAAGATAAGAAATTATATCGTATTTATAATCTTGATTTTGATACTTTTTGATCTTTATTTGGAGGATGTTGAAATGTTATTTCTCTATTCTTGTCGATTTTTGTTGTAAACTACATCCATTGAAGAAAACATGATTATAATTGAAGAAAATATCTAACTTTGCCAAGCTTTATGTTATAATACATAATTAATCATGCTTTATTCCAATCGTCAGACTACTTTATTGACACCATGGACAATAGCTTATATTGTAATTGGTTGTATTTTGTGTTGGATCACTTGTTTTGATACGTCAACAGGTTATCCGGTTTATAGTGAAGTTTCAGCTCCACCTTTATGGAATCTGATCTGTCAAAACATGCCGGGTAAATTATTTACCTATCTGATAGGTGTGTTATTGATGGTAGGAGGAGCTTTTATGATTTATAGGGCAAATTATGCTTTGATGCTGATTCGTGAAAAGACTTTGTTGCCTGTATTCTTTTATATTCTTTTAATCAGTACGAACAAGGATTTCTTACCTCTAAAATCCACTTCATTTGGAGTCTTCTTTTTAATCCTTGCCATCTATTATTTGTTCATATCTTATCATAATCAGAATTGTCAGCGATATATTTTTAATGCTTCTTTTGTTATAGCTATAGGAAGTTTGCTTTGGGTACATATATTATGGTTTCTTCCGGTCTTTTGGTATGGTATGTATAAATTTAGGGCAATTACTATGCAAACCTTTCTGGCGAGTATTTTAGGAATACTTACAGTGTATTGGTTTGTGGGGTGTTATTGTTTCTGGATTCAGAATTTTGATATGTTTACAATTCCTTTCGATTCAATTTTTAAAATCCGCCCTTTAAGTATTAGAGGTAATGACTGGTTTGACTGGATTACGATAGGTTGTATGGCCGGTTGGGTTTTAATAGCTTCGATAAATATTCTGACTCATGAATATGAAGATAATCTTAGAACTCGTCAGTTCTTGTCTTTTTTAATTTTATTGACGGTCTTTTCATTTGGATTATATTTTCTATATGAACAATCATCAGAGGAATTTTTGCAGATAGCCTGTTTCCCTGCATCGGTGTTAATCTCCCATTTTTTTACAGTGGTAAGGAATAAATACATCTTTTGGCTGTTCCATGTTTCAGTTGTAATTTTTATCATTTTGTTATTATTGCGAGTATGGAATTTTTAATTGAATATGGATATATCGGAGTATTTATAGCTTCGTTTCTGGCAGCAACAGTTTTACCTTTTAGTAGCGAAGTCGTTTTGACCGGCGTTTTGCTGGCGGGGTCGTCATACTGGCCATGTATGATAGCTGCCACCATGGGAAATTTTTTAGGGGGGATGAGTTGTTATTGGCTGGGGATGTTAGGTAAAATAGAATGGGTCGAGAAATATTTGAAACTTGATTTACAAAAGGTTTATCGAGTACAGGATTGGATTAAAACAAAAGGTTCATGGACTGGTTTTTTTGTCTTTTTACCAGGTATTGGAGATTTTATAGCTGTTGCATTAGGCTTTCTTCGTGCGAATATTTGGGTAGTGGCAATTTCCATGTTTTTAGGAAAGGCAATTCGGTATTGGATATGGATGGAATTTGTTTTTAAAGTTCAGTCTTTTTTGTAGGAAATAGAATAATTAATCATACTTTTGTATTGTGAAAATAATCATAAAATATGAACGCTTATCTATCTAAAGTTACAAACAAGCAAATCTTTATTCGTGAAGCTAAGGATTATATCATGATTGCTTTAGGAATGATTTTGTATGGTATCGGTTGGAATATATTTCTCCTTCCTAATGATATCACTACTGGTGGTGTTCCAGGTATTGCTTCAATTATTTATTTTGCAACGAAATTACCTGTTCAGTATTCTTACTTTGTTATTAATGCCGGACTATTACTACTCGCTCTAAAGATTTTAGGCTTTAAATTTTGTATTAAAACAATTTTTGCGGTTCTTGTTTTAACCTCTTTTCTTCCTATATTACAGGGAGTCATAGGTGATACAGTCTTTTTAAGTTCTCAGCCGTTTATGGCCTGTGTCATTGGCGCTTCTTTTTGTGGAAGTGGTATTGGTATAGCACTTTCTGCTAATGGCAGCTCAGGAGGAACCGATATTATTGCTTCTATTATAAATAAATATAGAGACATTTCTCTTGGAAGAGTTGTAATGCTTTGTGATATGGTGATAATAACTTCCAGTTATTTAGTGTTACAGGATTGGGAGAAAGTTGTCTATGGTTATGTTACTCTTTATATCTGTAGCTTCGTTTTAGATCAGATAGTTAATAGTTCACGGCAGTCAGTACAATTTTTTATTATCTCCAAGTATTATGATGAGATAGGTAAACATATCAATAAAGATCTTCATCGAGGTGTAACTGTATTAGATGGAACAGGTTTATATACAGGAAATGGAGTAAAGATGATGTTTGTTCTGGCAAAGAGGAGAGAGGCTAATACAATTTTCCGCTTGATAAAGGATATTGATCCGAATGCTTTTGTTTCACAAAGTGCTGTAGTAGGCGTATATGGTGAAGGTTTTGATCATATCAAAGTGAAGTAAAATTTTTTATTAGAAATAAAAGATAAGAGGTAAGAATAGTCTTATAATTATATGCCCCTTGATGTTGGATGGTCAATATAAATAAAGACTCTCTTTAAATGGAAAAAAGCTCGGTATTGCACCGGGCTTTTTTCTTTTGACCTTATTCGATTTTATCGTTATTGTAGCATTAATAACATAACCGGCTCTTTCTTGAGCTGTTCAATATTGTCAGAATCCTGTAAATATCGCAATTCATTCTTCTTATCTGTCATTTCTCCAGATGTTCTTGATTGTTTCTTCCTGATTATATCCAAAAGGTGAAGATTCGCTTTTGGTGTTCGCCCGATAAATATTTTGCGTTTGGTTTGGACTACAGATTGGACGGATTCCTGGCATTTCTATATGTCCGTAAGGGTCTGTTTTATTAATCCATTCCCAGGCATAGATCAGCCATTCATTTCTGTATTTTTCCGGTTGTTGGGCATACCAGGATATTTCATCCCAACCCCATGGAAAATAAGATGTTGTATCGGCAATATTTAAAGGCTCCTTTTTCCCATAATTGTCAATTTCAACGAGATAAGGTAAATGTTCACAAGTCCATCCGGATGGAGTAATACAACCATGACTTTTCTTGTAAATGCCATCTAAGTGGTTTACTCTCAGTTCAGCTGGTTGGACATCACCTTTTTTCCATTCTTTTTCTGTTGGGATAGCGCAAATTCTCATTGGAAAGGAATTAAAATCAATCAGGCTTTTACCGTCTACAACCATATGCCCTTTAGGAGTATGGGCATCTAAAATTATCCATTGGCGCCGAGCGTGTTCTTTTGCATAATTGCGAATCATATCAATAAGTTTGAACCAGTTCGTTTTATTTGGATCGTTCATTCCCATTAATTCTATTTGTCCGAGATGAAAAGCTTCGCAACCAATATTTATATACGAGCAGGCCAGATAATAAAACCATAATTGTGTCTCTTGCTGGCTGACATCAGGAACACTTCCTCCTTTGTGCCAATGATCTACGTATCTTCCGTCGGGACTCAGCATCTTTTGATAATTGAAGTTTCTCTTTTCTGGTTTCAGGTTAAAAGTGTCAAATGTCCATGATGGAATTTCTATTAAATTTACATTCTCTGAGATTGCTTCGAATAAACATGCTTGGAAAACTAAATCAGGATCATAATTATGAAGTTCCTTGATGATTGATTCAGCTTTTGACCAGAAATGTTTTTCTTTTAATTTTTGTTCTCCTTCCCATACCAGTATGGAGCGTCCAAGAAATTTTGCTCCCGTATTTTTAATCATACGGATGTCGTCGTTTAATTGAGTTTCTCCTTTATTGGGAACAAGTATATTGGTGACAGTAATAGACCTGTCTAAATAGTTTTCTAAAACTTCTTTCGAGATACCATTTTTGTCAAAGTGATAGGATTTTGTGTCTCTCTCGTTTGTGCATCCTAATAGACAGATTAAGAATATTAAGGATATAAGAATTTTAGGCTTAATCATGATATAATATATAAAAGGTTGAAATTAAAAAAGAGACTTGTCATTTTAGGCAAGTCTCTTTTATGTATATTAAAAGATCTATAGTCAGATTAGTCTTTCAATTTTGCTTTTAAGAATTCGCGGTTCAAACGAGCAATGTTACTTACAGAAATATTCTTAGGACATTCCATTTCACATGCGCGAGTGTTTGTACAGTTACCAAATCCTAGTTCATCCATTTTAGCAATCATCGCTTTTGCACGGCGAGCAGCTTCAACTTTACCCTGAGGTAACAAAGCCAGCTGACTAACTTTTGCAGAAACGAACAACATAGCAGAACCATTCTTACAAGCGGCAGCACAAGCACCACAACCAATACAAGCAGCAGCATCCATTGCCATTTCTGCTTTTTCCTTAGGAATAGGAATTGCATTAGCGTCAGGAACACCTCCTGTATTTACTGAAACGAAACCACCAGCCTGAATGATTTTATCATAAGCATAACGGTCTACCATCAAGTCACGAATTACAGGGAAACCAGCAGAACGCCATGGCTCAATTGTAATTGTTTCTCCATCGTGGAAACGACGCATATATAACTGACAAGTTGTTGCTCCAGTTGCTGGTCCGTGAGGATGTCCATTTACATACAATGAACACATACCGCAAATACCTTCACGACAGTCATGGTCGAACACAACAGGTTCTTTACCCTCTTTGACCAATTTTTCGTTCAGAATATCTAACATCTCAAGGAATGAAGTACCCTGATTGATTTTTTCAAGTTTGTAAGTTTCGAACTGCCCTTTTACGTTAGGACCTTTCTGACGCCAAACTTTGAGTGTAATATTTATATCTTTATCCATGATTCTAATTTTTGCAATGATTGATTACTTCTTATAGTTACGAGTCTGAGGAACTACGAATTGATAGTTCAAATCTTCCTTCAACAAAACAGGATCTTTGTCCTCACCCTGATATTCCCAGCAAGAAACATACATGAATTTATCATCATGACGTAATGCTTCGCCTTCTTCTGTCTGATGTTCAGAACGGAAGTGACCACCACATGATTCAGCACGATCTAAAGCATCGTAAGCCATCAATGTTCCGATTTCAATAAAGTCAGCCAAACGTAAAGCTTTTTCCAATTCTACGTTCAAGTCATCAGCCTTACCTGGGATAAATACATTGCTCCAGAATTCTTTCTTCAAATCTTTCAACAATTTGATTGCTTCTTTTAGGCTTTCTTCTGTACGAGCCATACCAATGTGTTCCCACATAATATGACCTAAACGTTTGTGAATAGAATCAACTGTTTCTTTACCCTGAATACTCATCAATTTGTTGATACGGTCTTTAATGTTCTTTTCTGCTTCAACAAATTCTGGAAGATCTGTGCTGAAACGTGGAACCTGAATCTGATCAGACAAATAATTCTGAATAGTGTAAGGTAATACGAAGTAACCATCAGCCAAACCTTGCATCAAAGCTGATGCACCTAAACGGTTAGCACCATGGTCTGAGAAGTTTGCTTCACCAATTGCATAAAGACCTGGAACAGAAGTCATCAATTCATAGTCAACCCAAAGACCACCCATTGCATAGTGTAATGCAGGATAGATCATCATAGGAGTTTCGTATGGATCGTCGTTTGTAATTTCTTCGTACATGTCGAACAAGTTGCCATATTTCTGTTTAACAACTTCTTTACCCAAACGGTTGATAGCATCAGAGAAGTCCAGGAATACAGCCAAACCTGTATTGTTTACACCGAAACCTGCATCACAACGTTCCTTGGCAGCACGTGAAGCAACGTCACGAGGTACCAAGTTACCGAATGCCGGGTAACGACGTTCCAAATAATAATCGCGGTCTTCTTCTGGAATATCTTTTCCTTTCTTAGTTCCTGCCTGTAAAGCTTTGGCATCTTCTAATTTTTTAGGAACCCAGATACGACCATCATTACGTAATGATTCAGACATCAAAGTTAACTTTGACTGATAATCACCGTGTACAGGAATACAAGTAGGGTGAATCTGAACCATACATGGATTTGCAAAATATGCACCTTTCTTATAACATTGCCAAGCTGCTGAACCATTAGAAGCCATAGCGTTTGTTGACAAGAAGAATGTGTTTACGTAACCACCAGATGCAATAACTACTGCGTGAGCAGAGTAGCGTTCGATAGCACCAGTGATTAAGTTACGAGCTATAATACCACGAGCACGACCATCAATCTTAACGATGTCTAACATTTCGTGGCGTGTATACATTTTTACTTTACCCTTACCAATCTGACGGCTTAATGCTGAATAAGCACCTAAAAGTAACTGCTGTCCGGTCTGGCCACGGGCATAGAATGTACGGGATACTTGGGCACCACCAAATGAACGGTTATCTAATAAACCACCATATTCGCGAGCGAAAGGAACTCCTTGAGCAACGCACTGGTCGATGATTGCATTTGATACTTCAGCCAAACGATAAACATTTGCTTCACGTGCACGATAGTCACCACCCTTAATAGTATCATAGAACAAACGATAGACAGAGTCACCATCATTCTGGTAATTCTTAGCAGCGTTAATACCTCCCTGTGCTGCAATTGAGTGTGCACGACGAGGTGAATCCTGGATACAGAAGTTTAATACATTGAATCCCATTTCTGCTAAAGAAGCAGCTGCAGATGCTCCTGCCAAACCTGTACCAATTACGATGATATCTAGACGACGTTTGTTTGCTGGGTTCACCAATTTCTGGTGATCTTTATAATTTTTCCATTTTTCAGCCAATGGGCCTTGAGGAATTTTTGAATTTATTTCAGCCATATTTTTTAGTTTTTAGTTGATTAGTTTTATGTTTATAAGATTTGTATAATCAGCTATTAAAAAAACTTTTACTTATAAACTATAAACTTACAATAACTTACGCGCCAACACCGTTTAAATAGAAAACGATAGTAATAATAGCGAATAAACCACAGATAATTGTTGCGACTACTTTAGAAATACATTCCCAACGATTAATCCAGATAGAGTTATTCCATCCCAAAGTGTGGATTGCAGACCAGAAACCATGAGTTAAATGGAACCATAAAGCACCAAACCAGATTAAATACAATACTGTATTTACAATGTTACCCTGGAAATAGAAATTAATGAAAGCGGCACCGTCTTGTGGATGAATGTCTCCGTGAATACCTGCTAATTCTGCAAACATCATGTTATACCAGAACTGAGTAAAGTGTAAAATCATAAATAAAATAATGATTACACCTAAAACAAACATGTTTTGTGATGCCCAATCTACTCCTTTTGGACGTGAGTTGATCGCATAACGGTCATTTCCGCGAGCTTTGCGATTTTGCATTGTTAGAATCAATGCATAAACGAAGTGAACTACTACACCTGCTGCAAGAACAAGAGTTCCTAAAACAGCATACCAGTTACTACCCAGCAAACCGCAAATCATGTTATACGCTTCGCCTGAGAATACTGCTGCCACGTTCATAGACAGGTGGAACAATAAAAACAGAATTAGGAAGAGACCTGATACACTCATAACCAGCTTCCTCCCGATAGAAGAATTAAGTAACCACATAAAGATAATAATTTAAGTTATTTAATTGTGTATAAAAATTACACCACTATAGTTTTAATTATGCAAAGGTAATTCAATTCCATATATCAAACAACAATTAAATAAATATTTCTCTAATTAAAAATTCATTTTTTCTTAAGATCATTGTTTTAGATAGCTTTTGTTAATTTTATAGAGTTTTACATCTTTTTTTAGCCAGTAAAAGCAATTGTATATACTGGTCTGCTTAGGGATAAATTCATTAATAATGGATAAAAAACTAGTTCGTTTTGTCGTTTTCGGATGAAATCGGATTTTATTTGTTATAGGGAAATCGTCCTTAGTTTGTAGGATATATAAGAATCATTATATACAAGAATCATTGATGATATTACATATTAATTAGGGAATCTATTTTTTTGAGTGTTCAATTTGGAAAATTTATGAGTATGTGGAGAGGACATTTGGAATGTTTTATAATGAAAGCATCATATGAAGGATGAGGTGTGTGTTCGTTCTCCTTTTTTATAAATTATGAATTTGTTTTTATGTTTTTTGACATAAAAAAAGGTAATGCTTTTTGTGAAAATCTTGGACCTTTTTTGTAATATCTCTAATCTTTTTGTCTATTCGAATTAATATTATTTTAGAATATTGTTTGTTTGGATGCCCCCTTCTCTTTTTGGGCTATAACATATTCTTTTATATATATAATGTATAATTTGTCTGTTCTAATTCGGAAAAATTCTTTTAGCTGAATATATCATTAGTTTTCTAGATTATTATTTGTTATGTGGAATATAGTAGGAGAAATTATTGTATATTTAATAATATTATTTAATATCGTGAAATAAAATAGTGCTA
>JAHHQS010000075.1 GCA_020026285.1 Parabacteroides sp.
GTTTGAGACAATATATTTTATATAACTTTGGAAAAAGTAAAATAAAAACGGTATCATGAAGAAATTACTTGTATTATTATTTGTGTTTATGACTTGCACGAATGGATTTGCTCAACAGAAGCAATTGACCCTGGAGGATATCTTCACTAATGGAGAATATTCGATGAAGTACATCAATGCCATGAGATGGCTGTATGGCAGTAATTCGTACACAGTGTTGGAAAGAAACAGCGATGTGGGTGGCCGTGACATTGTGAAATACTATGCCGAGGATGGTAGGAAGGAAGTCGTGGTATCTGCTAAAGATCTGATACCTGCTTCAGGTAACAAACCTTTGGTTATTGCCGATTATAAATGGAGTGAGGATAATCAGAAACTTTTGATTTTTACTAACACGGCTCGTGTATGGAGATACAATACGAAAGGTGATTATTGGGTGTTCAATAAAAATACAAAGAAACTTACTCAGATAGGCAAGGGGATGAAGCCTTCTTCATTGATGTTTGCCAAGTTCTCCAAGGCAGCCGATAAGGTGGCTTATGTTTATCAGAATAATCTTTATGTAGAAGATCTGGAAAGTGGAAAAATTGATCAGCTTACAACTGATGGAAGTGACCTGATTGTCAATGGTACATTCGACTGGGTTTATGAAGAAGAATTGAATTGCCGTGATGGTTTCCGCTGGAGCACGGATGGTTCACGCATTATTTTCTGGAATTCGGATACTGAAGGAACTGGCAAATTCACATTGATCAATAATATTGACTCATTATATTCCAAGCCAATCGTATTGCCTTATCCAAAAGTAGGAACAACCAATTCGGCTGTCAAGATTGGTGTGGTTGAATTAGCTAGCAAGCAGATCAACTGGTTTAAGATCCCTGGTGATCCCCGTAACAATTATTTGGCAAGAATGGAAGTGATTCCTAATACCAACGAAGTGATGATTCAGCAGTTGAATCGTCTTCAGAATACGAATAAGGTATACATCGCCAATATCGAAACGATGGATTTCAAGAATATCTATACCGATCATGATGATGCCTTCCTGGATGTACATGATAACATCATGTGGCTGGACAATAATAAATATTTTACATGGACTAGCGAAAAAGATGGTTGGTGTCATTTGTATAAGGTGTCAAAAGATGGTCAGGAAGAGAAACTGATCACAAAGGGCGATTTTGATGTCGTGAATATTTCCTGTATTGACCCGGTCAAGGGCTATGTTTATTATATAGCATCTCCGGAGGCTCCAACTGAAAGATATTTGTATCGAAGTAAATTGAATGGCAAGGGTGAAGCTGAACGTATTACTCCTGCAGGCAAGGTAGGGCATCATAGCTATCAGATCTCTGCCGACGGAAAATGGGCTGTTCATACATTCCAGAATTCAACAACTCCTAACCAGTTCTCTATCGTCAAACTTCCTTCTCATAAGGAAGTGCGGGTATTGGAAGACAATCATGAGCTGAAGGCGAAGATGGATCATGTAAAGATGAATCCGAAAGAATTCTTCCGTGTGAATATCGGTGATCTGGATCTGGATGGCTGGATGATCAAACCTACAAATTTCGATGCTTCAAAGAAGTATCCGGTTATTGTTCATATCTATGGTGAACCGGCAGGTTCTACCGTTCAGAATAATTGGGGCGGTGGCGATTTGTTCAGTCATTATATGGCAGAACAGGGATATATCTTCATGAGTATCGACCCACGCGGAACCAAGACTCCGAGAGGTAGAGAATGGAGAAAGTCCATTTATGGAAAGATTGGCATTGTTGCTCCTGAAGATCATGCCAAGGCTATGAAGAAGGTGATAGAACAATATTCATTCGTTGATCCGGATCGTATCGGTATCTGGGGATGGAGTGGCGGTGGCCAGATGACTTTGAACATGATGTTCAAGTTCCCGGAAATCTATTCTACAGGTATTGCCGTTGCCTTTGTATGCGACCAGCGTTTGTATGATACTATTTATCAGGAAAGATATATGGGTTTGCCTGATACGAACAAGGAAGGTTTCTATAAGGGTTCTCCTATAAACTTTGCCCAGAATCTTCAGGGTAAATTAATGATCATTCATGGTACTGCCGATGATAATGTACATTATCAGAGCTTCGAAATGTTGGTTAACAAACTTGTGAAATACAAGAAGCATTTCCAGATGATGTCTTATCCGATGCGTACTCATAGTATTAACGAACGTGAAGGTACATCATATCATTTGTATATGACTATGGAACAATTCTGGTTGAATAACTTAAAACCTGGTGCTGAATAAATCAAGCACTGATTCATATATGTTAGCTGGTTCTGAAAAGAACCAGCTATTTTAATTATCCTGTTTATATCATGAAAAAATATTTTATTCTTACTTTGTTAACTTGTCTGTCTGTATTCAGGGGAGCGGCTGAAGATAAAGGAGAAGTGACAGGTCCGTTTACCAGGTATGCAGATCGGTTGGAATGGACAACTCAAGGTGAGGTGGTTCGTGTGGAACCTTTTGGTAAGGATGCTCTCCGTTTCAGATCAACCCGGAGTTTAAGAATTGCTGATGAAGACTGGAATCTGTTGAAGCAGGAAGATAACAGTCATTTTTCTGTCAGAGTGGAAAATAATGTCGCTTATATTTCTAATGGAAATATCAAAGCAGAGCTGTCGTCGAGAGGTCGGATCACTTATTTCAATGCGGATGGAAAGGTGTTATTGCGTGAAGGATTCCATAAACATGATAATCGTTATGGCCGTAAATATTTGAACAGAGGAAGTGATCATTTTGATCTGCATGTGACTTTCGATTCTGACAAGACCGAGAAGTTTTATGGAATGGGACAATATCCTAACGATTGTCTTAACCTGAAAGGTAATACCCTGGAATTGGCTCAGAAGAACACTCAGATCTCTATTCCTTTCCTGATTTCAGATAAAGGTTATGCCTTCCTTTGGAATAATCCTTCTGTAGGACGGGCTGAATTATCAATGACTCATACCCGTTTTACTGCCAGTCTGGCCAGACAGATTGATTATGTGGTTATGGCAAAAAGTAGCATTGCCGAAATGGTCCGTACTTATGCCGACTGGACGGGACATGCTCCTGAGATGCCATACTTCGCTACCGGCTACTGGCAGTCAAAACTACGGTATTCTTCTCAGGAGGAATTATTGGGTATTGCCCGGGAATATAAAAAAAGGAATCTTCCTATTTCTGTGATTGTTGCCGATTATTATCATTGGCCCAATTCTGGAGATTGGAAATTTAATTCGAAGTACTGGCCGGATCCAAAGGCTATGGTCGATGAATTGCGGAAAATGAATATCGAGCTGTTGGTCTCTGTCTGGCCTACCGTTGGAAGAAAGAGTGAAAACTTCCGTGAAATGAAAAATAAGAATTATCTGATCAATACGGAAACAGGTAGTGATATCCTGCTTGAGTTTGTCGATAACTTGTCGTACGTGGATGTAACGAATCCCGGTGCCCGTAAATTCTTCTGGAATAAGTGTAAACAGAATTATTTTGATAAAGGAGTCAGAATGTTCTGGCTGGATGAGGCAGAACCGGAAGTGGAGCCTTTGTGTTACGAGAATCTGAGATATTACCTGGGGAACGGTTTGGCTGTCACTAATATTTATCCGTTTTATTTTGCCAAAGCATTTTATGAAGGTCAGCGTGCTG
This sequence comes from Parabacteroides sp., assembly GCA_020026285.1. Next base: position 3,677 of record JAHHQS010000075.1, read on the forward strand.
CCGGACAGACTGAAATTATCAATCTGGTTAGAAGCGGTTGGATCGGCTCTCAGCGTTTTGGCACTTTGTTATGGTCTGGTGATATTGATTCCAACTACGAAACATTCAGAAGACAGATCAAGGCCGGTCTGAATATTTCACTTTGTGGCATTCCTTGGTGGAATACGGATATTGGCGGCTTTTTTGCAAATTCGAAAAGTAAGGATTTCCATGAACTTCTGATACGCTGGTTCCAATATGCCACTTTCTGTCCGGTTATGCGAATGCATGGCAGCAATGCTCCGTCAGTCAAACTGGAAGGTCAGCTGATGGGTTCCGGTGCTCCGAATGAGGTCTGGAGTTTTGGTGAAGAGCCTTGCCGGATCATGTCTAAATATTTGTTGTTACGCGAGAAGTTAAGACCCTATATTTATGAGCAGATGAAGAATGCTTCCAGAAACGGTGATCCGGTGATGAGACCGATGTTCTATGATTTCCCGGATGACAAGCGTACTTACGATTATGAATATCAGTATATGTTTGGTCCGGATATTCTGGTCGCTCCAGTCATTGAAGCTTATGCTGTTTCCAAAGAGGTCTATCTGCCGGAAGGTGCCAGATGGAAGGATGCCAGAACCGGAAAGACCTATAAAGGAGGACAGACAGTTACCTTGAAAGTTACATTAGATGATATCCCTTATTTCTATAAGGATTCATTTTCGTTAGATAATAAATAAGAAAAAATCAATTAAGAAATGAAAAAATCCATATTAACTATATTATCTGTACTGGCTCCGTTGTCTGTCTATGGACAGGAACCGGTGATGACCTGGAATTTTGACGGCCCGCTGGCTGCATCCGATACGATTGAAGGTTTGTTCGACAAGAAGCCTGGTGTGAAGGGGGAAGGCGTTTTATTAGACGGCTTTACTACTCGGGTGATTCGACAGAAAGATAAGGTGGCTTCCATTAGTAAGGAGTTTACTGTCGATGCGTGGGTCTCATTAGGTAATTATCCCTGGAACTGGTGTCCGATCCTGACAACGGAAACAAACGAGACAAAAGGTTACCGACTGATGGTGGGGCCTTATGGTCAGGTCTCTTTACAGGTCGCTGTAGGCGAACAATGGGTTGTCTGTACTACTCCGGACGAGACTCTTCCGCTGCGTGACTGGATGCACATAACAGGCACTTATACGGCCAATGATAAACTGGCTGTTTATATAAATGGCAAATTGGTGAATTCCGTTCCGGTACAGGGAAAGGCTTTCTTCCCGAAATCGGATTGTATTTTGGGTATGACTGCTTCGGAAGGCAAGCCTTCGGATATTCACAGGACCTGGGGTACCTTGGCTCAATATTATGGTCTCGATGGCATTTTGGATGAGGTTAGGGTTTACGACAAGGCTCTGACTCCGGATGCCATAGCTGCCGGTCATGCCAGTGTATCAGTTCCTGAATCAGTATTGAAACCCCGTCATCTCCCAATCGTGAAGAGTACGGGCGAGTTCAAGGCTTATTATACCAAACTGAAATATTATCCTGGTTGGGATAATGTCTGGCGTGTAGGTGACGATCCGGATGTGGTTGTCTGCTTCAAGGAGACTCCTATCAAGCTGGTTTTCTGGAGAGGTATTCGTTATGGGGCTTCCTGGGTTTCTGAAAACGAAAATTGGATGTCCGACCAGAGTGTGGAAAGCTGGGGCCTGGGTGATAATGATACCGAAGGTTGTTTCGAACATATGCAGGACCGCCATTGTCGTTTCTCTCATGTCCGTATTATCGAGAATACACCGGGGCGTGTGGTTGTGCATTGGAGGTATGCTCCGGTCAGTGCTTATAATCATACATGGAATGTGGACGAAAAGACGGGCTGGGAGACCTGGGTAGACGAGTATTATTATGTTTATCCGGATGGTTCGGCTATCCGTAAGGTAAGCTGGACAAAAGGGTCACTGGGTCCGGTCAGACAGTTCCAGGAGACACTGGCATTGTTAAGTCCGGGACAGAAATTCTCTGATCTGGTTGAAAGAACGGTTACAACGGTATCCGATTATGAAGGGAGACGTGGGTATCAGAAGATTCTGGATAATCCGGAACCTGCAGATACTTACCCGAATTATACCATTCAGCGATATAATTACAAATCAGAAAATAAACCTTATATCTGTTTCGAACCCGGTAATGTGATGACACTGCGCAATAGCGGTTCTTCTCGTTATAATTCGGCTGTTGGCTGTAATCATTTCCCGGTAGGTCAGGCACGTTGTGACGGCCGAACAACCAAGATGGCCGATCGTCCGTCTCATGCTACCAGTTTCCCTATTTCCGATCCGGTAATTCATAATGGAAAGACTCGCAATTACTGGTGTGCCATGTATGGTATGTCTGATATGAGTATGGATGAACTTCAGGCCTTTGGCCGTTCCTGGGCTTATGCTCCCGAACTTTCTTTGAATACAAAATCTGTGAGGTCCGAAGGTTACGATAGAAGCGAAAGAACCTATCAGCTGGAGGCAATAAATGGTAAACCTTCCAAGGTGGATTTCGTATTGAAGGGAACGAAGGATTCTCCGGTCATTAATCCGGCATTTTATATCAGGAACTGGAATGGAGGAGAAGTGGAAGTCGTGGTGAACGGCAAGAAATATAGCAGGCACACCCAAGGTATCTATGAAACGATCGATGGCAAGGACCTGGTTGTTTTCTTGTTCATGAACCGGACTGATGATGTGAACGTTGTTTTGAAAGAGAAATAAGATATCATATTTGTAACTTTTTGAGAAGCTTCTTATCTTTACGCCTCAAAAAGATATAGAATATGTTGCCAGTACAGTTTGCTCCTTTACAGGGGTATACAGATGATATTTATCGCCGCCTGCACCATGAGTTGATAGGCGGCGTAGTTCGTTATTATACTCCCTTCCTCCGTATGGAAGGTGGTGGCGTAAGGAACAAGGATGTACGTGATATCGATCCGTCTCATAATGTGGACGTTCCCGTGGTTCCTCAGATAATTGTGAAATCCATGAAGGAGTTTGATTACCTCCTTCATGTAGTTGAAGAGAACGGATACAGGGAAGTCGATATCAATATGGGCTGCCCGTTCCCGATGCAGGCCAGACACGGACGAGGTTCCGGCTTGTTGGCTCATCTGGATATCATCCAGTCGATAGCGGATGCTGTTGCTGCAAAACCGGAAATGAAGTTTTCGGTCAAGATGCGTCTGGGCTGGGAGAATCCCGACGAATGTTTCCCGGTTCTGGATATTCTCAATACCGTGCCTTTGACTCAGATTACTCTTCATCCCCGTATGGGAAAGCAGCAGTATAAGGGAACGGTCGATATGGAAGCATTCTCTGCCTTTTATGAGAAATGCAAACATCCGTTATTGTATAACGGAGATCTGAGGACAATAGCAGATATCCAGCAGATAGAGAACAGGTTCCCTGACCTGGCAGGAGTGATGATAGGCCGCGGTCTGCTGGCACGTCCTTCATTAGCTCTGGAATATGCTTCAGGCAAGGAAATGCCTTGGAATGAGCGCCGTTCACAATTGCTGAATATGCACGACCGCCTGAAAGCCCATTTCGAAGGGATCGTGAATAGCGATGCCCAGCTGCATGGAAAACTCCGTCTGTTCTGGGAATATATGGATACAGAACTGGACAGGAAGGTTTACAAGAAGCTGATGAAGAGTGGAAATCTGAAAAACTATCTGGCAGCAGTAAAAGAAGTCTGAAATAAAAATTTATCTTTGTGAAAAGGGAGACGTTATAGCTTTCAAACGATTGGGAGTTGCTTTCAGGGAGGATATCGCAATACGAATCGGTGAAAAAGTAACACTTAAAAACCAGTAGCACATTGAAACAGAATTTATTACTTCTTACAGGCCTGCTTTTTTCAGCACCTCTTTTTGCCGAAGGAGGGCTGGAAGTCGACAGTCTGATACATTTGAACAGTGTGGTCGTTTCGGCCAACAAGATTGAAGTGAACCGAAATAGTGTTCCGTTGACCATATCGATTATAGACCGGGAACAGATCGAGAGTAGCAGTGAGTCGGCTCTGCTGCCTGTTTTGTCTGAACAGGTTCCGGGTCTGTTTGTTACTGAAAAAGGCATTACCGGTTTCGGCGTTTCAACGAATGCGGCTGGTGCTATCAATATTCGTGGAGTAGGTTCCGGAAACAAAGTGCTGGTCCTGTTCGACGGACAGCCTCAGTGGGCCGGATTGTTCGGCCATTCTCTGCCGGATACATATGTTGCTTCTGATGTGGAAAAGGTCGAGGTTATCCGTGGACCCGGTTCTCTGCTTTATGGTTCCAATGCAATGGGTGGTGTCATTAATATCATCACCCGTCGTCATCGTCAGGATGGAAGGAGAACACAGGCCAGGGTGATGTATGGTTCGTATAACACCCGGAAATTTATGATAAACAACGGATATAACGTCGGAAAGTTCAGCAGTTTTATCTCCGTCAATCATGATCGTACCGACGGTCATCGGGATCGTTCGGATTTTCAAATCACCAATGGCTTTCTCAATTTAGGTTATCAGTTTAGTCCGTCCTATAAGTTGAAGGGCGAAATGAGTCTCGCCAAATCCAAGTTCCAGAATCCGGGAAAGCTGTCTGATCCCATATTTGATAACAAGATGGATATCTTCAGGGGTACGACATCACTCGGACTGGAAAATCATTACGACAAGGCAAGTGGCGCTCTCCAGCTGTTTTATAACTGGGGAAATCATGAAATAAATGACGGTTATTATACCGGTCAGCAGCCTAAAGATTATTTGTTCCGTTCGCACGATCGGAATCTGGGTGTGCTTTTCTACGAATCTTTTCGTTTATTCGATGGGAACAATTTTACAATCGGAGTCGACTACAAGAACTGGGGCGGTCATGCCTGGAATGCCGGAAACGACGGGAAGAACCAGGAGATCATTGATACATCTGTGAATGAAACGGCAGGATACATCATCATGCAACAGGACTTCTTTGAAAAGATAGGAGTCAATGCCGGCATTCGTTACGAGCATAACAGTTCCTTTGGTGGAGTCTGGGTTCCTCAGGCAGGACTGACTTTCCGCCCTTTCAGTGGCAATGTCTGGAAGGCTTCCTTATCCAGGGGATTTAGAAGTCCGAATATTCGTGAACTATATATGTTCAAACCCAAGAATCCGGATCTGAAACCGGAAAATATGATGAATTATGAAGTCTCGGTGGGACAGTCTTTTTTGGAGGGACGGTTGTCTGCCGAATTAACAGCCTTCTATATCGATGGAAAGGATATGATTCGTGTCGCCAGGATCGATGGCAAGCCGCTGAACGTGAATACAGGATCGTTTACGAATAAAGGAATCGAAGCAGAAATGCGTTATCAGATACGAAAGAATTTATCGTTTCACACCAACTACAGTTTTCTCGATCAGAGTAAGCCGATCCCCGGAGCTCCGAAGCATAAGCTATATGTCGGAAGCAGTTATTCACCAGGGAAGTTCACCTTCAATCTGGCTCTGCAGTCGGTCTTTGGACTCTATACGGATGAAACTTGTCAGAAGCAGGAAGATTATACCACCTTGAATGCCAAGGTTTCCTATCATTGGGGAGCCACTCGTGAGAAAGGTGTCGATCTGTTTATGAAAGGGGAGAATCTGACAGCAGCCCGTTACTCTATCAATGAAGGTTTCCCCATGCCTAAGGCGACATTTATGGGAGGCATTCAAGTCTGTTTCTGATCCTTCAACCGAATATAAGTTTCAAGAATCATTGATTTTATTTTTTTTGATTATAAATTTGTATTAGAAAAGAAAACTGAATTACGGATAAAAGGAATATTTGTATGAAAAGATTTTTGTCATTACTGGTTGTCGGTCTGACTGTGATTATGTCTGCATGTGGAGACAGGAATGTGAACTCTTCACCTTATCAGGAGAAGATGGATTTATGCATGAATACCTTGTTGGAGTCTCGTGATGATTCAACAGGCATCTGGCCGCATGCCGGTTGGTGGAATTCAGCCAATCTGTTGACTGCAGTTATTCGTTATGCAGACGTCAACGGGCAGAAAGAACGGTTCGAGGTCCTTCTGCAGGATGTGTTCAGGAAAACCCGTACATTCCCGGTTTATGATAAAGATGGCAGATTCGAACGTATCTGCACGAATTATGTAAACGATTATTATGATGACGAAGGCTGGTGGGCTTTGGCTTGGATCGAGGCTTATAAACTGACCCGTAATCAGGAATATCTGAATATGGCGGAGACGATCTTCAAGGATATGACTACCGGATGGAGCAAGGATGTGCTGGGTGGCGGTATTTTCTGGAGGAAGAATCCGCTGGCATATAAAAATTCGATAGCCAACAATCTGTTCGCCCTGACAGCTGTTCGTCTGTTTGATCAGACCAGGGATGAAAAATATATGAAATGGTTCGAGGATGAAGTCAACTGGTATTTGTCTACCGGTATGTATAATACCGAAAGTGACTTGATCGAGGATGGAATGAAAGATGACGGCCAACCGAATCGTGGCGCTCATTACACCTATAATCAGGGAGTGGCCATTGCCGTATTGACCGAAATGTATCTTCATAAGATGGATCATAAATATCTGGATATGGCTGAAAAGATTGCGAAAAGCTGTATTACCAGAAATCTGATAACCGAAGATGGTATTCTGAGAGAAATGAATACCAAGGTGGCTGCCGGAAATGATGGTGTTCAGTTTAAAGGTATCTTTATGAGACATCTTGCTTTCTTGTATCGTGTGACAAAGAATCCTGTCTATAAGGATTTTATAATAAAGAATGCCGATTCCATATTGGCGAATAATTATGATGAGACTTCAAAGAGTTTTGGCTGTTATTGGTACGGACCGTTCAAAGCCGTCAATATGGCAGCTAATTCCAGCGCTTTGGAATGTGTGATTGAGGCTCATGCTTTGTTTAAATAAAAGCAGTTTATGCTGAGAAGAAAAAAAGAAATAGTAATACTTTCTGTGTTGTTGATGCAGGTGTTTCCTGTATCGGCCGAGGAGGTGGATGGACAGGAGAAGAATGCGCTGAGTTATCGGGTGGAAGCGTTCGGCTCTGTTTCAACAGGCGATAATACGCCTTTCTGGATGGTGAGTAATCGTTATGGAGTTGTTCCGATAAATTCCAATAATGGTTATCTGAAAGCGGGAGTGTTCCATCAGCAGCTTTTTGGAAAAGGTTTCCGATGGGCTGTCGGACTGGATCTGGTGGGAGCGGCTCCCCGGGAGAAGAATGCTTATATCCAGCAGCTCTATGCCGAATTGGGATACAAGTCTCTTGAACTTCGTGTCGGAAGCAAGGAATGTTATCAGTCCATTCTGAATCCGTTGCTGAGTAGTGGGGATATGATTCGTTCGAACAATGCGCGCCCCATACCGGAAGTGGAAATCAGTATGCCTCGTTTTACAACAGTTCCCTTGACGAAAGGATGGTTGCAGATCAAAGGTTACTTTAATGTGGGACGTTCGTTCGATAATGGTTTTCTGGAAAAGAGATATCCGGGCACATATTATGTGGAAAATGTGCTTTGGCATAATAAATCACTTCATTTCCAGATAAAGGATACCCGTAATGAATTTCCTCTGTCGGCCGTTATCGGAGTCCAGCATATTGCTCAGTGGGGTGGTACATCGCTGAATCCGAAGATTGGCAGACAGCCTCATTCGCTGAAAGATTTTGTGCGTGTCGTTGCCGGTATGAAAGGCGGCGAGGGAGCTACTGATTCCGACTCGATCAATGTATTGGGCGCTCATCAGATAGGATACGATTTTGCTCTGAAATATGAAGGCAGACAGTTTGATGCCAGACTCTATTATCAGCATATAGCAGCCGACAAGTCCGGAACGGAATTCAAGAATGGTACGGATGGCTTGTGGGGAATGGAAGTGAATCTGCCACATTTTCCCTGGCTGAATAATCTGGTGTTCGAGTATATGGTGACACGAAGCCAGAGTGGTCCTTTCCATTTCATCAGTTTCGACCATGATAAACATCCCGGTCGAGGAGGTGGTGGTGACAACTATTATAACAATGGCGAATATATAACAGGTCAGTCCTATTTTGCACGAGCAATCGGCTCTCCACTGATCATATCTCCTGAATATAATGAGAACGGAGAAATCAGCTTCTTGCAGAATCGTCTTCGAGACTGGCATCTGGGTTTGAGTGGCAGTCTTTCTTCACAGGTAAGTTACCGTTTCATGATGACCGTGATGAATTCGTGGGGAACACATTTCAAGCCGTTTCTGAAGAAAAAGCATGGAGTCTCGCTGGTGGCTGATATCCATTATCAGCATCCCCGATTGAAAGGATGGGAGTTCTGCGGATCAGTAGGGGGTGATACAGGTGATGTCATGGGAAAGAGCACTGCCGGTTTCAGTCTTTCGGTTCGTAAAACGGGGCTGTTGAAGAAGTATAAGTAGTATTTTGACTTTTTAAATTTAATATTCGATGAACCAACATTTATTTTCATTTTCAAAGATTCTGTCTTTAAAACAGATCTGGTGTCTGTGGGCGTTTTTCCCCTTTTTGATTTCAGCAAAAGTATCCTTGCCTTCTATATTGAATGATGGAATGATATTACAGCAGAACACAGAGGTTAGAATATGGGGAACGGCCGATTCTGAAGCCGAAGTGACAATCAGTCCTTCCTGGATGAATAAGACTTATCAGGTCACACCTGATGTCAATGGAAACTGGTCGGTTAAGGTACAGACCTATCCTGCCGATTTCAAAAAATATACTATGAAGATATCTCACAAGGGTACTTCGGAAACGATTCATGATATCATGTTTGGAGAGGTCTGGCTGTGTTCCGGTCAGTCGAATATGGAAATGAAAATGAGAGGCTGGTATGGCTCTCCGATAATTGGAGGGAGAGAAGCTATCGCCAACAGCAAAAATGATCATATAAGATTCTTTACGGTTGCCCACAAGCTATCGGCAACAGAAAAAGATGACTGCAGGGGTGAGTGGCAGAAAGCTTGTCCTGCAACGACATCGAATACGAGCGCTACCGCTTATTTTTTTGGCAGACAGTTGTATCAGACATTGAATGTTCCTGTAGCCTTGGTTCTGTCTCATTGGGGTGGTGCGTCAATAGTCGCTTTTATGAGCGGGAAGACAATAGGAACCTTTTCTGAGTATAAGAATAAGATACCTGTACAGAATGCCCCGGATGATAAATTGGATATTTTCACTCCTACAGCAATTTATAATTCAATGATCAAGCCTGTTGAAGGTTATTCAATGAGAGGTGTTATCTGGTATCAGGGTGAGACCGATCGAAAGATTCCGGATCTGTATCGCAAGCTTTTCAGATCTATGTTACAAAGCTGGAGAGACAAATGGGAAGTTGGGGATTTCCCGTTTATTTATGCACAGGTGGCTCCGTTTGACTATCCGAATGAAACAGGAAATTCCGCCTATATTCGTGAAGCTCAGCTGATGTGCCAGAAAGAATGTAAGAATGCATATATGGTCTCTTTGACAGATCTTGGAGAAGAACATAACATCCATCCGTCTAAAAAGGAGGATGTAGGATTCAGAATGGCGGCAAAAGCTCTGGATAAAGTGTATGAGATGGATGGCATCTGTTCTGACGAGCCGATGTACAAATCGATGGAAGTGAAAGATGGCAAGGCCATATTATCTTTCGAAAATGCACAGGGCGGATTTACTTCATTTGGCAAGCCGATATCTGATTTTACAATAGCAGGAGCTGATAAGGTTTTCTATCCGGCAAAGGCGTGGTTTAGCGGGAACAAAATTGTTGTTACCAGTGATCAGGTTCCTGAACCGGTTGCTGTCAGATATGCATTTGTTGAATATGCTGAAGGATGTGTCTATAATATCGAAGGCTGTTGTGCATCATCGTTCCGTACGGATAATTGGAAAGACGAAGAGTGCCAGTTTAAATAATCGGATGTTTTAGATCTGCAGTCCGTATAAAATGAATACGATTCAATTCATATAGACAAGTTCAAAGAAAAAGAGACGGTTGATATGACCGTCTCTTTTTTATATTATTCCATGTATAATTTTATCTGCATGTCCTGATCGCCCAGTTTCACGATCTCTTCCTTAGCTTCTCTTTTGGCATTAGCATACTTGATGGTATAAGTCTGATTCTTTTCTAACATAAAAGTAAGCACATCATTCATGTCCTGAGTCGGACCGGCACTTCTTCCGCCACCCATCTGATCTTTACCTCTGAAAATATCCAGATTCGTTGCCACACGGTCGCCCGATTCCTGATTATGCTTTTTGTCCTTGTAAACAGCCACCTTCAGAACGACATGATTGTTATCTTTTTCCTGTTCAGCAAGAACCGATCTGTATAACTTGGTATAACGGTCTGTTACATTTTCGGCATGAACATAACGCAGATCGAGATCCCAGACCAATGGGAAATAACTACCTGTCGGTTTGAAAGAAGAAGCATATACTGATTTCATCAGATTGTCCTTATCTGCCTTACCAGCATCGGCCAGGAACCAGGATCTGTCCAATTGCTTGGAAGGATAATATTCTGTGAAATGCCAGTTACCGTCAACCCAAACTTCATTCCAGTTATGATTCCCTCTGTTGTCGTGCCATGAAGGAGTTCCGGCAACTCTCGAAGGAATACCGACGGCACGGAAAGCATCAGTCAGCAGGATGGAAAGACCAGAGCAGGAAGCCATGTGCTGACGTATGGATTCATAAGGAGCCTGATCCGGCTTCTCACGTTTGGTATTATAGTCCACCATCACTTCGTCACGAATATTCTGGTTGACAGAATCGATGGCTTCATGCATGGTTTTGCAGGATTTTACGAATTTGCCAAAGCGCTGGTAGAAATCCTTACGCCAGTTTTCACGTTTTTCATTCAGACTGACATAGGGCAGGACATCGTTCAAGAAGATATCCTCAGGGACCGTCTTCATCCAAGGGAATTCAGCTTTAGCCTTATAGGCATACAGCACATTCTCCAGCAGGAAGTCGGCAGTCAGTTCCCTGGCATCTCTTTCAGGCATATAGGCTATCAGGAAAGCCATACCTTCTTTCTGATCGTCGGGAACAGCCTTTAAAGCTTTTTCAAGTTCGCCGGCATTATCCCCGGCCTTGCTGATCGACTGGTCGAGCAGGTCATGATACTTCTCCGGAACACCCGGATATCTGCTTCCTGAACAGGCTGCCATACAGAAAGCTAAAAATAAGAATAATACGTTTTTCATATGCATATTGTTTTTAAGAACAAATATACAACATATATTATTCTGAAAGTAAGAAAAATGGATATATGCATATAAATACAGGAAAGATCATTCACTTCCCTTCAAGAGATAGGCATATGGGATGTGATTCCAGCCAGGCAGAATTTTCTTTCGGATAAATATTCGAAGGGACATCCGGAAATATATGAACATGTGGTGACGTTTCTGAACCGATAGAATAGTGTTTTTTGCACCATTCTCTGCTCGTACCTCCGTTGGGGAAAGTAAAAGTAAGTGTAATATTCTTGAATATCGAAATGTCCGGTACAAAAACCTGTGAAAAATGCCGTTCTTTGATGATAAAAGATACAAAAAACTAGATTCAAGTCGACTGAGATATTATCCATATAAGCTGAAAAAGATCTTTCAAAATGCTTGGTCTTGAAATATTATAATTATATTTGTATGAATAATATTTTATTTGTTGTGTATGTAATAGCTGATTTATGAATAATATAATATTGTTTAATTTATCAACTCCAGGTGATAAGGCAAAACAAATTGCCGCAAGAGTAAAGGCACGGAGATTAGAGTTAAACCTGACTCAAGAAGGCATGGCTACAAGAGCTGGTCTTAAGTTTGCTACTTACCGTAGGTTTGAACAGACTGGAGAAATATCTTTGAGAGGGTTACTTCAAATAGGATTTGCCTTAAATGCGTTATCTGAATTTGACGCTCTATTTGCGCAGAAGCAATACCAATCCTTAGATGATGTATTGAAGGAACAAAGTGTTACCCGCAAACGAGGAAAGAAAAATGAATAGTATAAAGCTCCTATTTAGGAAATAGCTGCTAATGATAAGTTGCTACATCTTTTATGTAGTCACAATAGAGTGGCAAAATCGAATAAATACTTGAATTATTAAAGATAAGTGCTAAATATGTAGAAAAATAACATATCTTGCAGTTATCTTTGCTAATTCTATAAGATGACAGGCGAAATCCTTTCCGGTTTATTGGAATTTTAATACATTTGTCTGTACACTAAATGACTGTTATTATGATAATAGAGTTTTCAGTAGCGAACTATCTTTCATTTAAAGATAAAACGACCCTATCTCTTGTGTCTTCTGGCATGAAAGAACAAAAGATAGAGGATGTGGATACAACATTCGTAGCGGGAGAGGCTATTCCTCCCTTGTTACATGGTACAGCTATTTATGGACCAAATGCAACAGGAAAATCAAATCTGATTAAAGCTTTATCCTTTTTTAAATGGTTTGTCATTAATTCGATGAAAGAACTTCAGGTGGGAGAACGACTCCCTATTGAACCGTTTAGACTTAATGCGGAAACCAGTTCTGAGCCTTCAATGTTTGAATTGTCAATGGCTATAGGTCAAGACATATACCGTTATGGATTTGAAGTTGATGAAAAGAAAATCCACTCAGAATGGTGCTATAGACGTGCAAACAAGAAGCGTGCGAAAGAGGTGGAACTTTTCTATCGTGACAATGATACTTATTCTATTCATTCTACGTACTCGTTGGCAAAAGATCTAACCTCTAAAAATATGGTTAGAGACAATGCGCTGCTGTTATCCGTATGTGCACAGTTCAATGATTCTACCGCTAAGCTAATCATGGAATGGTTGACCGATACAACAATCATCACCGACCGAGATGATGACCGCATGTGGCAAGAAGCTGCCTTACGACTGGATGACCCGGTTATGAGACGACGTATCATTACATTTTCTAAATATGCGGATTTAGGAATCGAGGATATCCACAAGATAAATAATGATATTATCAGCACTCACGTACAATATGATAATGAGGGAAGAGTAGTTCAATGCATTGATTTCTCTTTCGATAAAAGTGAATCTGATGGAACTATTAAATACTTCCGTTTGGCATACCCGATAATTAATGCTTTGGATAATGGTAAACGACTGATTATTGACGAACTTGATGGTAAACTTCATCCGAATCTTACTTATGCGTTGGTATCTTTGTTCAATTCACACTATACAAACCAGAAACATGCGCAGCTAATTTTTACTTTACATGACACTACTATTCTTAGTGGGTATCTGCTCCGTCGTGATCAGATATGGTTTACAGAAAAGAATGGCAAAGGCGCATCTGAACTTTTTTCACTTTCTGAATTTAAAGTACGAAGTAATGCTCCTTATCAGAGGGATTATTTGGCAGGAAAATATGGAGCTACACCTATAACAGGAGATTTCCAACGTTTGTTCATAAAGGATGAGGAATAAAATATGGTACGATATAATCCAAGAAAAGAGAGAGACTTCAAACGAGCTGGGCGTACTAGGGAGATTAAACAGTCTTTCCTTATAGTATGTGAAGGGATGAATACAGAACCTGAATATTTCAAAGCCTTTCGATTAACTTCAGCGAACGTTAAAGCAATCGGAGAGGGATTAAGTACTACACGTCTGGTTGAAGAAGCAATCATAGTTAAAGAAGTGGAAGGACGGAAAAATCATACTTTTGACCAATATTGGGTCGTATTTGACAAAGACCAATCGTCAGACGAAAACTTTAGTCTTGCTATTAAATTGGCAGAGAAGAACGGTTTTAAAGTTGCATATAGTAATCAGGCCTTTGAATTTTGGTTTCTCTTACATTTTAATCTTTATCAAGGAAAGATACATCGTGATCGATATGAAGAAATGCTTTCAAAGGTTTCCGGTGTTGTTTATAACAAGAAAGAAGGTTTCGTTACGAAATTCTTCCAGCTTCTTGAACCCTTACAACCTGCTGCCATTGAACGCGCAATAAAAATATTAGCAGACTTTAATGGAATGCCTCCATCTAAAGCTGAATCTTCAACAACTGTTCACGAATTAGTACTAGAGCTGAATAAATTCAGATAACATACTTTTTTACGTTACACTCACCCGTTGGCGGAATTAAATCAGCGCATATTTAACTCTGCCAATGGGTTTGTTAT
>JAHHQS010000076.1 GCA_020026285.1 Parabacteroides sp.
TAAAGATCCTCTCTCCAAACGAATATTTTCCATTTCAGACCTGTATTCAAAAACAGAATATCTTATTAAAAATAATATGAAAACACAGATGTTTTTGTATTCTTCTATGCTTACAAATTTTTCGTTTAACTTAATTCACATTCACTTTCTAATTGGAACAATTTATATTTATATTAAACCAATAGCAACCGAAACATTATAGAAAATCATTTAACAATCATACAAATATGGTTAAAATAAATAAACTTTCGGCTCCTTATATAGTCAAATAGACTATCTTTGTATTGAGAAAAATTCGACAATTCATTTTGTAATCTGTTTATAGCAACTTCATAAACAGATTTTTGGCGTTTAAGTATTTCTCATACATTTTTCGAACTGAATAATTATTCAAATTTTTACATATGGAGAAACAATTTTTGAAGTTTATTGGAATCCCTAGTAAGTACATAGCTATTTGTACAGCGGGATTTATGTTATTTTCTTGTGGAAACAGCAAAGGAGGAAAAAAATTAGGTGATGATGAGTTCGCTGTGACTACTGTCAATACAACTTCGAGTGCTCAAACGACTTCTTATCCGGCAACTATCAAAGGTACGCAGGATATTGAAATTCGCCCTCAGGTATCAGGTTTTATAGTGAAGTTGTATGTTGACGAAGGTGCTACTGTTCGTAAAGGACAACCTTTATTTCAAATTGACCCAACTCAGTATGCTGCTGCTGTAAATCAGACCAAAGCTGCTGTCGAAACAGCCAAAGCAAACTTACGCACCCTTGAATTGACAGAAAAGAACAAACATTCATTATTCGAAAAACAGATTATCAGTTCTTTTGAATATGAAACAGCTGTAAATAATTTACTTTCAGCCAGAGCAGCGTTGGCTCAGGCAAACGCGGCATTTATCAGCGCCAATCAGAATCTTGGATTCTGTACGGTTAAGAGTCCGGTTGATGGTGTTATCGGAACATTCCCTTATCGTATCGGTAGCCTGGTCAGCCCTTCTATCCAGCAACCTCTTACTCATGTAGCAGAAATCAAAAACATGTATGTTTATTTCTCTATGACAGAAAAAGACTTGCTTGAACTAACCAGAGCCGGTGGCACTTTGAAGGAACAATTGGAAAAGATGCCAGCAGTCAAACTGGAACTTTCTGACGGAAGTATTTACAAATATGAAGGTAAAATCGATGCTGTCAGTGGAGTTATCGATCAGGCAACAGGTTCTGTAAGTATGCGTGCCATCTTCCCTAATACAGACAATGTATTGCGAAGCGGTGGTATGGCAAACGTTCTATTCCCATACACAATCAACAACGTTTTCATCATTCCTCAGACTTCTACTACAGAAATTCAGGATAAGAAATTCGTTTATGTGCTTCAAACTGACAACACAATCAAAAATACAGAAATCAAGATCTTCAATCTGAACGATGGAAAGAACTATATCGTAACTGACGGATTGAAAGATGGAGACAAGATTGTTGTAGAAGGTGTTCAAATTTTAAGAGACGGTCAGACTATCGTCCCAATCACACTTGAACAGAAGAGAGCCAAATTCGAACAGGCTAAGAAAGACCAGAAAGAAGGGAATCTGGCAACAGCTTTTAATTAAAATATCGAACAGTTTCTAGTTTGAACCATAAAAATTAAAAAGAATGAAATTAGATAAATTCATTAATCGTCCGGTGTTATCTACCGTAATTTCCATATTACTGGTAATACTGGGTGTTATCGGTTTGACAACACTGCCAATTACACAATATCCGGACATTGCACCTCCTACCGTAATGGTAAGAGCCACTTACCCCGGAGCAAATGCCAATACTGTATTGAACTCCGTGATTGCTCCACTAGAAGACCAAATCAATGGTGTAGAAAACATGATGTATATCACATCTTCTGCAGCAAACAATGGTTCCGGCGATATCAATGTTTATTTCAATCAAGGAACAGATCCGGATATGGCCGCTGTCAATGTCCAGAACCGTGTATCAATGGCACAAGGTCTGTTACCAGCCGAAGTAACAAAAATCGGTGTCACCACCATGAAACGTCAGAATTCAATGTTGATGATCTTTTCTATTTACGATGAAGAAGACAAATATGACTATGAATTCGTTGAGAACTACGCTAACATCAACCTTATTCCTGAAATCAAACGTGTAAAAGGTGTAGGTGATGCCATGATGTTGGGTACCGACTATTCTATGCGTATCTGGTTGAAACCGGATATCATGGCTCAATACGGACTGGTACCTAATGATATTGCGGGAGCGTTGTCAGAACAGAATATCGAGGCTGCACCAGGACAATTTGGAGAAATGGGTAATCAGTCTTACCAGTATACAATCCGTTACAAAGGTCGTTTGCAGCAGGTTGAAGAATTCGAGAACATTGTTATAAAGGCCCTTCCTGATGGTAAAATTCTTCACCTGGGAGATATTGCCAAAATAGAATTAGGACGTTTGTTCTATACATTTACAAATACAGTAAACGGACACAAGGCTGTTTCATGTATCGTATTCCAGATGGCAGGAACCAACGCCACTGAAACCATCCAGAATTTGGAAGAAGTTCTTGAGAAAGCCAAGGAATCTTTACCTTCCGGTTTGAAAATCAGTATCGCTCAGAATGCCAACGACTTCTTGTTCGCTTCTATTCACGAGGTTATCAAAACACTTATCGAGGCCTTCATTCTGGTGTTCTTAGTTGTATATATATTCCTTCAGGATATGCGTTCAACTCTGATTCCGGCCATAGCAATTCCTGTTGCATTGATTGCAACCTTCTTTGCATTAAAGCTGATCGGATTTAGTTTGAACCTGTTAACTCTTTCTGCAATGGTTCTGGCTATTGCGATAGTCGTCGATGATGCCATCGTCGTCGTCGAGGGTGTCCATGCGAAGCTCGACCAAGGGTACAAGTCGGCCAAACAGGCTTCCATCGACGCCATGAGTGAATTAGGTGGTGCTATCGTTTCCATTACATTGGTCATGATGTCCGTGTTTATTCCGGTAAGTTTCATGGAAGGAACAGCAGGTACATTCTATCGTCAGTTTGGTTTGACCATGGCACTTTCTATCGGATTCTCTGCCTTGAATGCCTTGACACTTTCTCCTGCTCTTTGTGCTATCTTGTTGAAACCTCATTCTGAAAACGGAGAGAACAAGAAAGTTTCATTAGCTTCTCGTTTCCATACATCATTCAATGCAGCTTACGAGAATTTGTTGAAGAGCTATAAGAAACGTGTATTATTCTTTATCAATAAACGTATCTTATCATTTGGTATCGTTATAGCTTCCATCATCTTACTGGTATTCTTTATGAATACAACTCCTACAGGTATGGTTCCAAATGAAGATACCGGAACATTAATGGGTGCAATTACTTTACCTCCTGGAACATCACAGGAACGTACCATAGAGGTACTGCACAAAGTAGATAGCCTGATAGCATCCGATCCTGCCGTTGAAACCCGAACACTTATTTCCGGATTTAGTTTCATCGCTGGTCAGGGACCATCATACGGTTCTGTCATAATCAAACTGAAAGACTGGGAAGAACGTAATATGACCCAGAATGCAGATATTGTATACGCATCATTATTTATGCGTGCACAGAAAGTAATCAAGGATGCACAGGTATTATTCTTTGCTCCTCCTATGATTCCTGGTTATTCTGCATCAACCGATATCGAGCTGAACATGCAGGATAAAACCGGTGGAGACTTGAATCACTTCAACGATGTTGTAAACGCTTATCTGAAAGCATTGGAGACTCGTCCTGAAATCAACTCCGCCCGAACAACATTTAATCCGAACTTTCCACAGTACATGATGGATATTGATGCTGCAGCTTGTAAAAAGGCCGGCATAAGTCCTCGCGACATTCTTTCTACCATGCAAGGATATTTCGGTAGTATGTATGCTTCCAACTTCAACCGATTTGGTAAGATGTACCGTGTAATGATTCAGGCAGAACATGAAGCAACCAAGAACCTGGAAACATTGAATAGAATCAAGGTTCGTAGCGGTAACACCATGGCTCCTATCACACAGTTTGTTTCTATCAGAAAAGTTTATGGTCCGGACGTTATCAACCGTTTCAACCTGTATACATCAATTAAGGTTATGGTTGCTCCGGCATCAGGTTATACTTCAGGTCAGGCTTTGAAAGCTATTTCTGAAGTAGCCAAAGAAAATCTGCCAACCGGTTATGGATATGAATTAGGAGGTATGGCTCGTGAAGAGGCAAAGACAAGCGGTAGCGCAACAGGTATAATCTTCGTATTATGTTTCGTATTCGTTTACTTGTTGCTGAGTGCCCAGTACGAAAGTTACGTATTGCCATTGGCCGTATTGCTTTCAATTCCATTTGGTCTGTTGGGTAGTTTCTTATTCGTGAACGGAATGAATGCCTTAGGTAGTATTCCGGCATTGAAGATGATACTGGGATCCATGTCAAATGATATTTACATGCAGATTGCCTTGATCATGTTGATGGGTCTTTTGGCGAAGAACGCAATCTTGATTGTAGAGTTTGCCTTAGACCGTCGTAAGATGGGTATGAGTATAACATGGGCTGCCGTATTAGGAGCCGGTGCTCGTCTTCGTCCTATCTTGATGACATCATTAGCCATGATCGTAGGTTTGCTTCCTATGATGTTCGCCTTCGGTGTAGGTGCTCATGGTAACCGAACATTGGGTGCTTCTGCCATTGGAGGTATGTTAATTGGTATGATATTCCAGATTCTGATTGTTCCTGTATTGTTCGTTGTATTCCAGTACTTGCAAGAAAAGATCAAACCTCTTGAATGGGAAGATTTGGACAACAGCGATTTGAATACAGAAATTGAACAATATGAACAAACAAAAGAATGATTCGGATGAAAAAAAGTAATATATTTTATATAATGTGTGCAACTGCCTTCCTTAGCAGTTGCCACATTTACAAAGCATATGATCGCCCACAAGACATCAATGCGGATGGTATATATCGTGATCCAGTATCGATAACTGATAGTCTGTCGGTTTCTGATACTACAACCATGGCAAATATTCCATGGAGAGACATTTTCAAGGATCCAAGATTACAAGCATTAATAGAAGAAGGTCTTGCTAATAACGTAAATATGCAGGCTGCCGCTATGCGTGTGGAAGATGCCAGCGTCATGTTGAAGGCTGCCAGATTATCATTTCTGCCTTCTATCAACTTCGCTCCAAACGGATCGCTGATGACTATGGACGGAAGTCCTTACGCCAAAGCATATACGGTTCCGGCTGTTGCAAGCTGGCAGGTGGATCTGTTTGGAAAAATTCTGAATGCTGCACGTTCTCAGAAAACAGCATTCCAGCAAAGTCAGTATGCAGAACAGGCTGTCCGTTCTCAATTAATATGTGGAATAGCTAATGCTTATTACACACTGCTGATGCTTGACCGTCAGGAGCAGATTACAGACGAGACTGTTGACATTTATAAAGAGAATGTTCGCGTGCTGGAAGCTATGAAGGAAGCCGGAATGGGTAACGAAGCTGGTGTAACCCAGATGCGTGCCGTTTACCATCAGGTTTCTGCATCATTAATCGATCTGAGACGTCAGATTCGTGAAGTTGAAAACTCACTGGCTGTTCTTTTGGCTAAAGCGCCTCAAAAGATTGACCGCGGCACTTTGGATGAGCAGGTTATGCCTACAGATCTGACAACGGGTGTTCCGATGCAGCTGCTTGCCAATCGTCCGGACGTTAAAATCGCTGAAATGAATTTGGCCAATGCCTACTACAGAACAAATCAGGCTCGTGCTGCTTTTTATCCTGGACTGAACATCACTGCTACTGCAGGATGGACTAACGGATCTGGAATGACTGTTGCCAATCCTGGTAAATTCCTTTTCCAGGCATTGGGATCATTAGCTCAGCCAATATTCAATAACGGCAAATTAATCGCCAATCTGAAAGTTTCCAAATCTGAAGAAGAAATAGCCAAGATGAACTATCAGCAGGCTATTCTGGAAGCTGGTAAAGAAGTCAGCAATGCCTTGCATTTATATGATGCAAGCAACAACAAACTGATAGAAGACAAAGCGCGTATAGAACAGTTGGAAAAAGCTGTTACCTATACAAAGGAGTTATTCCAGAGCGGTGGAGCTTCTTATCTTGAAATATTAACATCTCAGCAAAGCCTTTTAAGTGCACAGCTTACAGAAGTTTCAGACAATA
This sequence comes from Parabacteroides sp., assembly GCA_020026285.1. The sequence continues at coordinate 6,217 of JAHHQS010000076.1, forward strand.
TCCAGCGAATTCAGGCTGTTGTCAATCTGTACAGCGCATTGGGTGGAGGTAGAGAATAATACAATCACTTATAACGATACAATTATGATTAGTCCTTTAGCATATGTTGACGCTAGTGCAAAAATAGGAAAGAATGTAACAATTCATCCTTTTGCATATATCGACAAGAATGTAGAAATAGGCGATGATTGTGAGATCATGCCTTATGCAAGTGTGTTGAGTGGAACCAGAATGGGAAAAGGCAACCGTGTTTTTCAGAATGCAGTTTTAGGTGCAGAACCTCAGGATTTCAAATACAAAGGAGGCGATACTCTTCTGGTCATTGGCGACAAGAATGTGATTCGTGAAAATGCAGTTATCAACCGTGCCACAGCTGATGGACAGACTCAGCTGGGAAATGGGAACTTCATTCACGAAGGAGTTCATATATCTCACGATACAAAAATCGGTAATCACTGTGTAATTGGCTATGGTACTAAAATTTCAGGATACTGCCTGATCGAAGATTGCATTATCTTTGGTGGAAATGTACTAATGAGCCAGGGTAGCCGTGTTGGTTCATGGTCATTAATTCAGACAGGATGCCGATTCAGAAAAGATATTCCTCCTTTCATTGTTGCAGCAAAAGAACCGACCTGCTATTACGGTGTTAATGCTGTAATCCTTTCACACGAAGGTTTCAGTGAAAAGATTATCAAACACATCAGCCATGCATATAGAATTATATTCCAGGGAAACTGTAGTATATTCGATGCCTTACTGATGATTCGTGATCAGGTTCCAACAAGTGAGGAAATTGATCATATTATCAAATTCGTTGAAGAATCCAAATTAGGTATTATCCGCGAATAAGAAAGACTTTTTTCATAACAACAAAAGCGATGCCAGTAATAATCTGACATCGCTTTTCTTTTTTCTTCTCTGTATCCTCAGCTAAAGTATCATTCCATATACTTCAACTGATCCATAACCAAAGGAATTTCATCCTCTTCTATTCCGGCTTTTAACAACTCAGGAATATCCTGTTCAAACTGTTCGTAGAACTTGAACCAGTCTTCATTTTCCAAATGAAGCGCTTTTTTATAATAAGTTAATGCAGCATTCATATTCTGCAAAACCCATTCGGTGTGCCCGGCATTCAGAAAATCCTGAACATTCGGACTGTCACTCAGAATTTTTTTATAATAGTTCCGAGCCTGATCGAATTTTCCTGTCAGAAACGAACACCAGGCTATAGGTCGCCAGGCCTTATGACTCTTTGTATCCAGATAATCCACTTTGTAATAATATTTCAAAGCCTCATGATAATTCTTCAGTTCCAGATGACAATGACCGATACTGATCTGGACAGAAAGATTGTCCGGACTTAAAGTTTCATATCGATGATAATAAGTCAGTGCTTTTTCAGGCTGTTTCAAAGTCTTGTAGCATCCGGCAATTCTTCGGATAATCCATTTACTGTTAGGATTAATCAAATCGGCATGAAGATAATCATTCAAGGCACCTTCAATATCATCTGTCATCTGCCTGCAATACCCCAGCTTCTGGAACAACACATCATTTTCAGAGTTCTTTGCAGCCAGCTGATCAAACAGAGCCAAAGCATCCTGAAAATAGTTTTTATGCAGATAATAATCAGCAATTGTCATCAATGTTTTAGAATCCGAAACAAAAGGTTTGACTATTGGCAGATTGTGGAAATCCAGATTATAAGTAAAGATATCATCGAAATCCAGATGTGCCGGATATAATTTATAAAAACGATACAGGTTCTGGATATACTGTCCGGTGATTCGTTCCACCTTGGAATGTTTCCCTAAAATTTCGTCTTTGTTGTTACGAATCATTTCCATAGTCTGGTCATTCATCTGTCCCAGCATCATCTGACGTGCACTTTCAGGCAATTCCAGCATACTGAAGAATAAGGAATATTTATCTGAATCGCACATAAACGAGGCCTGCGTCATATTATCAATCAAGTCCATTTCCCTGGCATGATCCTGAAAACCTTTGACTAATGATGAATGTTCGGCACTGAACGGCAGAAACCAGTTACCTATTTCACGGAAGAAAGGATAATTCTTCAGATAAACGAAAGTGGAATGCAGTACATCAGCTCCCTCCGACTGTAATTCGGTAAATTCATTCATCTTCTTGGCAAAATCTTTATTAGCCAGAATTGAATCTTTCCATTCCGGATTCATCTCGTCGCCCAGCTGTTCCGGGTTCAAATCATTCAGATTGATCTTCTTACCAATATTCGGACTCATCTTCATCATTTCCGGAAGAATTTCTGTCTGGAGTTTGTGAGATATCTTTTCCGTTTCACGAGCTAAAATAAATCGTAAAATTATTGTCTGAATAGTCTTTGAAAAAGCCGGAAAAGTTTCAGCCAGTGCATTCATCCGATTATCAATCTGAGGATAAAGATGGAGACGTTTCCGATATTTGTATAATACAACAAGCAGAACTATCAGAGCACGTAGATGGATTTCCTGATCAGGATGAGAAGCGGCATCAAATAATAAATACACTTTCTCCTTGTCGAAATATTCCTCCAAACCTAAAAGCAAGGCAGATACAATCTGACAACCGATACTGAATGGAAGTTCCTCGTCTCGCAGCAAATCTTGAATCTCGCTGACTTCTGATAAAGTCAGTGGATCGGATACCCAAAGCTTGTTGAACAAAGTCTGACGGGCAGTTTCCAATTGTTCCCTTACTTTCACATCGCCCACCATGGAAGCATCCTTACTGCTACTTAATATCTGATGCAGATTCTCATAAGAAACGGAATTCTGTGTCCGTAACGAACGACGAAAGCTATAAAAGCTCAAAGGTGATTCAACAGCCAGCGCCTTGTGCTTGATCTGATCGGCCAGTTCAGCCAAAGAAGTCTGAATCTGGACATAAATCTGTTCCTGCATCGGATCCTGTACGCCATCCATCCGATAACGCAACATATATTTATAAGTCTCCTGCAATTCATTCAGCTTGTCCTGAAAATTATAATTTCCGGTAGCAGCAATCAAACCCTGCAAACCATCAAACACATTCTTCAGTTCCTTTCGGTCCAGCCACTCAGCTATTCGATTATAGTTTTTATTTATTTCCTGTATTGTCATATTCATGTAAATCAGAATAATTCTGTAAACTTTAACATCAGCAAATTTAAGCAAAATCCATAGAATATACAGAACATTCCCTGCCAATATAAATTCATTACGACAAATCACAAAAATCCTCCTACGGATTTACAAAAGTATCGGATGTTTTTCCCAAAAAGTCTGACGTTTTTGAAAATTGGTCAAGCACTATGATTGATTCGATATTTATATGTAAGTTTGCAATAAAAGATAAATATCCGATTATGATTGAATGTATGAAGAACAGACGGTCAATCCGTCAGTATAAAGAGCAGGATATTCCAGAGAACCTGCTTTGTGAATTGTTGGAAGTGGCATCCAAAGCTTCCAATACAGGAAATATGCAGTTGTACAGTGTAGTAGAAACTCGCAGTGCCGAAAACAAAGCCAGACTGGCACCGGCTCACTTCAACCAGCCGATGATTACTTCTGCTCCGGTCGTTCTTACTTTCTGTGCCGATGTGAACCGTTTCGTGAAATGGGCAGACGCAAGAAAGGCTGTTGCCGGTTTTGATAATATGCAGATGTTCATGGCTGCCACTATCGATGCCATGTTGTTTGCAGAAGCTTTTGCCGAGGCTGCCGAAGAGAAAGGTCTGGGCTTGTGTTATCTGGGAACAACGACTTACAATGCCGATCAGATTATCGAAGCCTTATCATTACCTAAACTGGTTATTCCTATCGTAACTATCACAGTTGGTTATCCGGCAGAACCACTTCCTGCTGAATCAGAAAGATTACCTTTGGCTGCCATTCTGCATAAGGAATCGTATGTGGATTATACACCGGAATCAATTGATACTTTATACAAAGAGAAGGAAGAACTGGAAGTAAACAAGGAATTTGTTCGCATCAACAACAAGGAAACATTGGCTCAGGTATTCACCGACATTCGCTATACCAAAGCAGCGAACGAGCAATTCTCTGAGGTTTTTATGAATGTTCTGAAGAACCAGGGATTTCTGAAATAAGGGAATTTTGATATAAATAAACTGAGAAATAAACGAACGTTTATTCCCAAAATAACTCTTTAAAACAGAAGATCGTTGTATAGTGTAACTTCCATGAGAAGTGGGCTATACAACGATCTTTATTTGTTTATAGTCTAATAGTTACTACCATAAAAAAACAACTTTAAGCTCTTGCTATTAGACTGTCTATGTACATAAAATTTTTCTTTTATGTACATACTTTGCTTTATACTCCTAACACGATACTGGCATCAATATTCAATTTGCGAATCACAAGACTCAAAAGCTATTGAACAGAAAATATATGCCAGCTTACTATCCTATTAAAACAAAAAAGGAAGCCTCGGTATGAGACTTCCTTTTATCGTTTATATAGTCTTAACTAATTGCTAAGAATTATACTTCCGGCTGTGGAGCAGCAGGGTTATTATCCTCTTCCTTAATACCATTGTTCGCTTCCATTTCACTCTGAGGAATACGATAAATCATAATCTGAGATTCAGCAGGAATATTGAACTGAACTGTTTCATCGAAGTTTGTTCCTTTACGTTCGATAGGTTTCTTCAAACGTAAGACATCAAACAAGCTAAAACCTTCACCCCAAAGTTCAACTCGACGCTGGAACCAGATTTCATCCTGCATAGCCTGAGCTGAAGAAGCTGTACATTTATATTCTGGATCACGATTTGCTTGAATGAAGCTTTCCAAAGTCTGCTTAGCTGCACCAAGATTTCCTGACATAGCTTCACCTTCTGCTTTGATAAGAATCATTTCTTCAACACGCATCAAAGGCCAGTCCTGAGAGTTTGTTGTATTACCCATAATATCCTGATATGGACCGAACTTAACATTCACATATGGATACATTCCAAAATATTTGATAACAGGTACACCTTCAATTGTCTTGTCATCAACCAATGAAGATGTATTATCAGGAGTAATAAACCACTGGCTACGAATATCAGTCTTAGGAATTCTATTATACAATGCAGAATTAATGTTTCGGAAAGAACCAGTCATTGTTGTATAACCGTTACCGGTTAAAGAGCTTAAGTGAGATGGCCAGTTCACAATACCAGTAAGAACAACATCATTATCCGGTGAAATCAAAACACCCCATAACCATGAATTGGCAGCTGCTGAATTAAAGGAAGGAGAAGATACTTCAGCCAAAGACTGAGGCTGTCCACCAGCGATAGCCTTTTCAGCATCTTTTGCAGCATCAGCCCATTTCTGCATAACCAAATTAACACGAGCACGCAAACCATAAGCTACAGCTTCGTCAATCTGATCTTTGTTTGCTGCATTATCGAATCCTGCCAACAATTCAATCGCCTGATTCAAATCAGACATAATCAAATCATAAACCTGCTGAACTGTTGCACGTGGATTATTCTGCATTTCCTCATCTGTAGTCTTTTCTGTAATGATAGGCACACATAGTGCTGTTTCATGACCAGCATAAGTAAACTGATAAGTCTGAGCCAAGTTGAAATAGTCAAATGCACGAGCAGCCAAAGCCTGACCACGATAGATCTGCATAGATGGATCTTCAGATCCTTCTGTCAATTTGATAACGTTATTTGCAGCCTTCAAGTGGTTATAGAAAGTCTTCCAGATCAACAAATCAGGACCACTAGTATAAATTCTATCTGAATAATCCAAAGAAGTATTAAACCAGTTATAACCAGAAGTTGTACAAACCATATCCTGACCACTTTGATCAAGATGCTGATGAACAGATGCAATACCGAAGTCATCATGTTTTGGATTTCCTGGATCTGAATAAGTAGCAAACTGATTTAATTTAGCAGCCATGGCATTTACTTCCGCCTTGATCAGGTTCGGACGCATAGCGATGATATCTTCCTTCTGTTGTTCCGATACGGAATCACCTTCAGGTAATTTGTCCAAGTCACAAGAAGCCAGCATCAATGCAGCACTTGCAAACAATAAATATTTATTTGTAATTTTCATTTCTCTAAAAACTTTTAATTTGATTAGAAATTCAATGATACACCACCTGAGATTGTACGGATAGGAGAATAAACATTATCAGCACCTGTATAACCCTGACGTGGGTCCATACCCTTACGAGCTGTAAACATACCAACATTATCAGCTACAAAATACAAGCGAACACCGTTAATATGTAACTTCTGAGTCAATGATTTAGGCAATGTATATCCAAATGTAATATTCTGAAGACTTAAATAATCAGAACTGATCAAGAATCGATCAGACATTCTGTTGTTATATATGTCTTGAATATTCATACGAGGAATATCGGTATTTTTGTTGTCTGGAGTCCAGGCATTCATCATATCTTTGTGCCAAGCCTGTCCCTGAGCTCTAGTACCCATCATATCCATGTAAGTATAATCCATGATACGGCCACCTAACTGATAAGCAAATGATACAGAGAAATCAAATCCGTATGCAGACAAACTAGTACCGAAACCACCATACACCTTCGGAAGAAGATCACCAGTTGAGAAACGATTTTCTGAAGCCTCAGCATAAGAAGTTGTTACTGTTTCACCTTGTGCATTAGGCTCTTTCAACTGCCACTGGCTCTCACCTGTTTCAGGATTAACACCAGCATACTTAGGCATATATCTCTGATACATTGATTCACCTTCTCTATAAAGACGGCTACCATCAATCAATTCACCTTTCAATTCTGGAGCCAATTCCAACACTTTATTCTTGAAATGAGTCAAGTTAAAGTTTACATTCCATGAAAAGTTTTTAGTCTCAATAATATTTGAATTCAAATCTAATTCAACACCACGGTTCACCATTGATCCTACGTTTTCAGGGAATACTGAATAACCCATAGATGGAGAAACAGGCTTGAAGTAAAGCATATCAGTTGTCTTACGTGAGAAATATTCAGCAGATCCTGATAACTTACCACCCCAGAATGTGAAATCGAAACCAGTATTGAAACTGTGTGAAGTTTCCCAAGTAATTTCCTTATTACCTTTATAATTCAAAGAAGTAGCAAAATCATTGTTACTGTTTGCTAACTTATACTGATCCATATATGGATAGAAGTTTCTATAACCATTCTGATATAGCAAAGCATCGTTACCCTGCAAACCGTAACTGATCTTGAACTTCAACATATCGATCCATTCCTGATTTTCCAAGAAAGCTTCCTTGTTCATCAACCATCCTGCTCCCAGTGACCAGAAGTTACCCCAACGGTTATCTTTATGGAATACAGAAGAAGCATCACGACGGAAAGAAGCAGAACCGAAGTACTTACCATCATAATCGTACTGAGCACGGAACAACCAGCCTTCAGTTGCATAAGTCTCGCTTGAACTACTATTATTCTGATTCAAGATAGCATTGTTCAATTCTGGAACATTTGGATCATACAGTTTTTCACGAGATCCATATAAAGACTGGGATCTATAATTATAATTTTCGTGACCAGCCAAAAGATCTATATTATGAACATCATTGATTGTCTTGTTGTAAGTCAACAAATACTGCTGGTTTGTACTAAATGAACGACTTGAAGATACAGAAATGATACCACCAACACCACTTGTTTCAGAATACTGACCATAGAATGGATTCACCATATCTGTTCTACGAGTGTTATTTGCATCAACACCGATATTAACTTTAGCCTTGATACCACCCCAGATATCAATATCAGCAAACCATTTACCACTGATTACATCACCCACATATCTGGTTTTATCCAACATATATGAAGCCAATGGGTTACCATTAGGAATTACATTCGCACGAGAGAAATTTGTATCAGATCCATAATCATAACGCTGGAAACCACGAACGTCTGTCATGATATTGCCTTGAGCATCGCGGATATACATTGGATAGATAGCACCCATCGTATTGGCAGCATAGAAAGCATTGGCATTTGAAGTACTTGCTTCCAAATCCTTCTTACGGCTGTCATAGTGTGTGAAAGATACGTTACCACCCATCTTCAACCAAGGTTTAACCTGATAATCTGCTTTCAAACGAGTACTGTAACGTTTGAAACCTGAGTTAGGAACGATACCCTGATCATCCAGATAACCTGCAGACATATAGTAGTTCATCTTTTCATTAGCACCACTTACACTCAAGTTATATTCCTGACGAGGATTCTTTTCAAACATTTCATTGCTCCAGTTATCAGGAGTGTAATAGTAAGTACCATCATTGTAACCTAATTTGGCATTTGGATTCAACTTACCATCCATACCGATCAACTGTTCACCTTCAGGAAGTGTGTAAACCAGATATCCTAATTGATCTGGAGACAACATTCTCTTATTTGCATAAGCATTAGCCGCAGCTAAATCGCCTGCTGCATGAAGACCTTTCAAGTCGGCATTATAGATAGCTGAATAAGCCATTTCATAGAACTTACCCGGATCTGTTACTGTCTCGTATGAAGGAACACCACGTTTGTTAACACCCCATTTAGCATCGAATGAAACTTTAGCTTCACCTGATTTACCACGTTTGGTATTGATCAAGATAACACCGTTAGCACCACGAGCACCATACAATGCATTTGAAGCAGCATCCTTCAATACAGTCATTGATTCAATATCATTTGAACTGATAGCAGAAATTTCACCATCATAAGGAACACCGTCCACTACATACAAAGGAGCACTACTTGCAGAGATAGAACCGATACCACGGATACGAACCTTGGCATCATCACCTGGCTGACCACTACTACTTGTTGTCTGAACACCGGCAACCTGACCAGCCAAAGCATTTGTTACGTTTGAAGTCTGACGCTGGCCGATCTTTTCTGATTTAATAGCAGCTGCAGAACCAGTAAATGCAGATTTCTTTGCAGTACCGTAAGCAACAACCATTACTTCATCCAAAGCCTGAGAGTCTGTTTCCAATACAGCTTTTACATTTGAAGCAACTTTTACTTCCACTTTCTTCATACCTACGTATGAAATTTCCAAACTCTTACCGTTAGAAGGAACTTCCAAAGAGAATTTACCATCAAAGTCTGTGATAGTACCTACTGTTGTTCCTTTTACAAGTACAGATGCACCAATTACAGGTTCACCGTTTTCGTCAAGTACTTGACCGGTTACCTTGGTGTTTTGAGCCATTACTGCAGACATACCTAATAACAGGCTGGCTACAGTCAAAGTAAACCTTTTCTTCATAAACATACTTATATATTAAACATTATTTTCAAATTCCTAAAGGTTCATCACGAACCCTAATCTAGATTTAATACCCCTTCAATCTTTCTATTTTTACTATAACGATTAGGTCAATTACTAAAAAATAAAGACATCCGATTTTATTGATGGGTGCAAAAATAAGTAAAAAATACATAAAATCAAACAATTCATAATTTTTGCGCTAAAAAAAATTACATTTTATCACTCAACATATATCATTATGTTACAAAAATTGAATTGAAATCCATTTTTTCAATGTTTCACCTTATAAAAGATAAAGAAATAACCGTTGTTCTATAAATTTTTGCATCCAAAAAAAAAATTTAAAAATTTTATGCCATTACATATTTCTTTGTAATCTAAAGAAAAAAACGACCCCAAAAGTTCAAGTTTAGCAGCAAACAGTTCTACACATATAAATGATCTACAAATTATCTTTCTCCATGAAGTATCATTTCTATGATTCACATCAAAAGTGGTTGATGTTTTTATTTCTTCGAACTTCCTTCAAAAGCCAAACAAGAACTAATAACCATTAATAAAAAACAGATAAAGTAATTTAGTCAGAATGTTAAGTAACAACTTCAAGTCTGATAAACACCAAAACAAAAAAAGGAATGCCTTTCATCACGAAAGGCATTCCCTGCGGTTTTGTATTTACTACATTATCAAAGCATGTTTATGAAACATAATATATTCATATCATCTCCGTTTTATGCTATACACAGATTATTTAAGTATTAATACACACCTGAACGCTGATCCCACCACATCTGTTTTCCCCAGAAGTCATCAACCACTTCCGCATTGAATTTGGCATTATGTTCAGAATTCAGATTACGTTCGGTATCCGGATATGGCGAACGGAAAGGAAGTGTATTATGATTTTTGTATTTTTCTGCTCTACCTGGTGCAATGTAATGGTCGGACGGAATACCGGTACGTCGATATAAAGACCAGCCTTCCATACCCTGCTTGAACATGGCAACCCATTCTTCGTACCAGATCTGTTCTTTCGAGCCGTTGAACTTTCCGGCACCTTCCAAATAAGCGGCAGCATCCGCTTCAGAAAGTCCGTTCTCTAAAATAGAAAAAGTGACAGCCTTGTTATAAGCTTCTTCGGCTGTGGTTCCTGTCTGATAACCCAACTTAGCCGCTTCGGCAATATGGAAATAAACTTCAGCCACACGCATCCAAGGAGAGAAACCACCCAAGTCGATACCGAAACGTTTGCCCCATACAGAATACAAGGCAGCCTGCGGATTGGTTTCAGCTCCGATAACGTAACCGCGGTATACAGGCGAACCGTCGGTATAATCATCACTGCCCGGAACCTTGCTGGACGGAGTTGGTTCGCAATAGATTGGCAGACGCGGATCGTTACGTTTCTGCAGATTATCGACAATCAGATCGGATGAACAGAACTCTACCTTTTTGATACGATAAGCGTCAGCAATCGGTTCGTAGTGATTGGAGTCGCCTCCATCCCACCAGAAGAAGGCATTGTCATCGTTCGATTCCATTACCGGATACTGAGCCGGGTTACCTAATATTTCTTCAATAGTAGATTTGGCCAGTTCTGGAGCTACCCCCGAGATACGGATAGCCAGACGCAGACGCAGGGAGTTACAGTATTTTCTCCATTTCATCACATTTCCTTTGAAAAGGATGTCACCTGTGGTAATATCGTCTTCACCACCAGCAGCAAAGCCATCGGCAGCCTCTTTCAGCAAGGCAAGCAGTGCCGGATAGATATCCTCCTGACGGTCGTAGTTCGGAACAAGGTATCCCTCATCCATACGGGCAGCTTCGGTGTAAGGCACATCGCGCCAGCGATCGGTTGCAATCTGCATGACAGTGGCTTCGATTACTTTAGCCACATTGAGCATATTAGGCGTACCTTCGGTACGCTTCTTGATATCTTTCACATTGTTCAGGATACGATAAACATAAGCCCAGTTGCTGTTCTGTACACCCGGACGGAACTGGTATCTGGCCTCATCGATATAACTCATCTTCGCTACATATCCGGCAAAGGCACATGGTTCGTCGAGCATGAACCAACGGTCGTAGAACCGTGATGAAGTATTATAAATGGTATAAGCCAGAAGATTCTCGGTCGGCACATCTGCCGCATTATCAGGGTCTGTGTTTATTTCGTCGAACGCA
>JAHHQS010000077.1 GCA_020026285.1 Parabacteroides sp.
GAGCGGCTGCCCGTGATAGTAATGCGCTGCTAAACTTCGACGCCCCTTTTAGGGACTGTGCAAACCCCCGGTTCAACCAGGGGGGTGATTTTGTTAGTTTTATTCTCTTCCAAAAAGATAATCTAATGAGACATTTAGGATTTTTGAAAGGGCATCAATTTCTATATCTGTTACAGCACGTTGTCCGTTTTCAATACGTGAAATAGAGCCACGACAGGTATATACAGCTTGTAACTCTAGCTTTTCAGAAAGTTGCTTCTGACTCAATCCTGCTTTGTTTCTAGCTTCTTTAATGCGTTCACCGATAATATTTAATTTTTCGGAATCAATAATTCGTTTCATATCTATATTTTAAAAGCTTAATCGATTTCGATTTTTCCGTGTTCTTCTTCAAATTCAGAAACACGCTTCTTTAAATACTGCTCAATTTCTTTGTTGGCACTGCGGCCTTCAGATTCTGCGATATATCGAAATTTCTTGAAAAGCAAACGATCAACACGTAAGGTGTAGCGCACAAGTTTGTCATCCATAGTTCAAGTCTCCTCTAATTGCTGATGTTAGTATGACTTAATTATAGTGGAAAATTTGCGTCACAACAGAAATGGTGGTATTATGGTGAAAAAGTGACGAATAAAAAGAAGGGATATAATGAAAATCGCAGTTATTGGTTCTCGAAATTTGACGGTACAACATTTAGAATTTTATTTGCCAGAGGGAATAACGGAACTTGTATCCGGTGGAGCAAGAGGAATTGACAGCTGTGCGAGGGAATATGCACGTCAAAAGGGGATGAAGCTGACAGAATTCTTTCCAAATTATTCCTTGTATGGACGCAGCGCACCGCTTGTCCGCAATGATTTAATCATAGACTATGCCGATGAAGTAATTGCTTTTTGGGATGGAAAATCCCACGGCACAAAGTATGTCATCGAACAATGTAAACGGAGGCATAAGAAAGTGACAGTATATTTAAAGAATTCTTGAATTTAAGGCTATAGTCCTATTTTTGGTACTTGCATTGCTTGAGATTTTCTTAGCACGTATTGGCTTGTGTTATGGCCAAATCGTTCACCCACAACAAGAAATCGAAAAAATCTAAAAGTAACCTGCTTTCCAATGCTGAAAAGCAGAACATTTATCGACATACTTTTATTTTATATAATTCGTGCGAATACATCAATTTTACTTGAAATTGATGATTTTTTGCTATATAATAATATACAACGCTGCCAAAGCGATGCTGAAGCGTTACAGTGCGGGTGTTCCCCAAAGTTCTGAGCCTGCTGAAAACAGCAGGCTTTTTTTATTGAAAGGTAAGGTTGAAACATATGGCTGTTAGTTACAAAAAACTTTGGAAACTTTTGATCGACAAGAATATGAAAAAAGGAGATCTTTGCAAGGTAGCCGATATCAGTTCGGCGTCTGTGACAAAGATGGGCAAAGACGGATATGTTTCGACTGAAATAATGGATAAGATTTGCCTTGCTTTAGATTGTAACATTGAAGATGTAATGGAGATTACAGACAAGTAATAGTTGGCTGTCCGGTTTGTGGGGCAAACAATTTGCTATTATAAAATTGAACAATTATAAGATTACCCTTAATTTGAAAGGACGAAAGCCAATATGGCAATTAAGAAGAATGAATTATATAACTCGTTATGGGCAAGCTGCGACAAACTTAGAGGAGGTATGGACGCCTCACAATATAAAGACTATATACTGACTTTGCTGTTCGTAAAATATGTTTCAGATAAATTTAAAGGCGTAAAATATGCAGATATTACTGTCCCTGAAGGTGGCAGTTTTGATGATTTAATTGCTTTAAAGGGCAGTAAAAATATCGGTGAAGAGATGGATAAGGTGATTGCTCGCCTTGCGGAAGCCGGAAATAATAATCTCCGTGGAGTTATCGACAATGCCCATTTCAACGATGAAACCAAGCTCGGAAAAGGCAAAGAAATGGTCGATAAACTTTCCGATTTGATTGGCATTTTTCAGCGTGATGAATTCAATTTCAAAAATAACAAAGCCGGAGGCGATGATATTCTGGGCGATGCCTATGAATATCTGATGCGCCATTTTGCAACAGAAAGCGGGAAAAGCAAAGGGCAGTTCTATACGCCTGCTGAAGTTTCCCGTATTTTGGCTAAGGTTATTGGAATTGACAAGATTGAAGATACCGGGGAAGATTACACCGTCTATGACCCTGCTTGTGGTTCTGGTTCGTTGCTGATTCGTGCGGCAGATGAAGCTCCCTTTGAAATCTCCATTTACGGGCAGGAAAAAGAAGTCACTACTGCCGGCCTTGCAAAAATGAACCTGGTTCTACACAACAAAGCTGCCGGAGAAATCAAGGCTGCCAATACATTTTCTTCTCCACAGTATTTTGAAGATGATTCAGAGAATGAAGTTTTGAAGCGATTTGATTTTGCAGTAGCCAATCCTCCGTTTTCTCTTAAAAACTGGACGGATGGTCTGAAAGATTATGGCCGTTTTGATGGTTATGGGGATCGTCCACCGGAGAAAAACGGCGACTTTGCTTGGCTTTTACATATTCTGAAATCTTTGAAAAGTACCGGTAAAGCGGCTGTGATTCTGCCGCACGGTGTTTTGTTCCGAGGTAATGCAGAGGCTACTATTCGCAAATCCATTATTGATCGTGGATATATTAAGGGAATTATCGGATTGCCTGCAAACCTGTTTTACGGCACTGGTATTCCTGCCTGCATCATTGTCATCGACAAATCCGATGCTGATAAGCGGGAAGGTATCTTTATGATTGATGCCAGCCACGACTTCGTAAAGGACGGCAACAAGAACCGCCTGCGGGAGCAGGATATTTATAAAATTGTAACGACCTTCAACGAGCGGATTGAGGATGATCCAAAATATGCTCGTTTTGTGCCGAATGATGAAGTTAAAGAGAAAAATGACTATAATCTGAATATTCCTCGCTATATCGACAGCTCCACACCGGAGGATTTGCAGGACATCGAGGCGCACTTGCACGGCGGTATTCCTGCGGCAGACATCGATTCTCTTGAAAATTATTGGAAGCTGTTCCCCGGTCTCAAGAATAAACTGTTTTCTGTGATGCGGGAGGGCTATTATCAGCTGAATATCGAAAAAGATGAGGTGCGCAGCACTATCTATGCCGATGACGAATTCTGTGCCTACGCAGAGCGAGTAGATGAAGCTTTTGCCGCATGGCAGGCAGAAGTGGATGATGGTCTACGGAACATTGATGAATTTGTGGAACTGAAGGAGTATATTGTTGAGCTCTCTTCTCTGCTGGTTTCTAAATTTGAAGATCTTGAATTGATTGATAAATATGACGTCTATGAGGTCCTGCTCTCTTATTGGCAGCAGACGATGGCAGATGATGTCTATGTTGTGGCAGCAAATGGCTATGGAGAGGCCAGAGAGACTGAGAACATCCTGGGCGTATACGCATCCGGCAAGAAAAAAGGGCAGGAAAAGGTGGTTGGCTGGGAAGGTGTACTGATTCCTAAAACTTTGGTCGAGTGTGCCTTTTTTGCTGCTGAGCGAAAGAAAATTGATGAGGCTCAGCAGGTAGCGGAAGAAACGCAAAGTAAACTTGATGAACTGACCGAGGAACAGACCAGCGAGAGCGGCGTCCTGTTTGATTGCCTCAATGACAAAGATGCTGTCGATGCCAAGCAGGTGTCCGTCAAGCTGAAAGAACTGAAAAAGACCGATCCCAAGGGAGAAGAATACCGGTTGCTTTTGGATTATACAAATCTTTCTAAAAAAGTAAAGGCTCAGAATAAGATCGTAAAAGAACTGAATACTGAACTGGATGATAAAGTAAAAACAAAATACGCCGAGCTGACCGAGGAAGAAATCAAGGAGCTCCTTGTCAACCGCAAGTGGTATGCTTCCATTTTCTCCGGCATCAAGGCACTGTATGGTACCACCTCCCACAATATGGCAAACCGCATTGTAGAGCTGGCAGAGCGGTATGAGGACACCCTGCCGAAGTTGACACAGGATGTGGAAATCTATGAGGCTAAGGTAAAGGCTCATCTGGAAAGGATGGGATTTGCATGGTGAAACCGGGATATAAAGAAACAGAAATTGGCGTGATTCCGAAAGATTGGGAAGTTAAACCTATTCGATCCTTTGCTCAAATTTCCATGTGTAAACGAATTTTTGCTGAGCAAACATCGGAAAAGGGTGAAATTCCCTTTTACAAAATTGGAACTTTTGGAAAAGAACCGGACGCCTATATTTCTAAAAAGCTCTATTCAGAATATCGAAGAAAGTTTTCTTTTCCTCAAAAAGGAGATATTTTAATTTCCGCTGCGGGCACTTTAGGGAGAACTGTAAAATATGATGGAAAAGATTCATATTTTCAAGACTCTAATATTGTATGGCTTGATATAGATAAACAGCAAATCTGTAATGAATATCTTTATCAATATTATCAAGTAATTAGGTGGGCTTCATCTGAAGGAAGCACCATATCAAGACTTTATAATGGAATTATTTATAGCACTTACATAGTACTCCCGTCCCTCGAAGAACAGCAAAAAATTGCCGAAGCGCTTTCGGACATGGATGAGTTGATTGCATCTCTGGAAAAGCTGATTGCCAAGAAAAAGTCTATCAAGCAAGGCACTACGCAAGAACTGCTCACCGGTAAAAAGCGCCTGCCGGGGTTTAATGGGGAGTGGAACGACACTTGTCTTAAAGGATTTGTAGGATTCCAAGTAGGATTTCCATTTGCTTCTCAATATTTTAATTCAAAAGGGACTGGACTTCGTTTAATTAAAAATCGAGATTTAAAAACTGACGATCAAGTGTATTTTACAACAGAAGAAGCTAATAAAGAATATATCGTAAAAAACGGGGACATTTTAGTTGGAATGGATGGCGATTTTCTGCCGTGTCGATGGACTAAAGGCATATCATTATTAAATCAGCGAGTAGGACGTTTATTTGCGAAAGCTCCAATCAATTTATTGTTCCTATATTATGCATTACAAAAGCCTTTATTAGAGTTACAGAGCGGAACAGGTGCAACGACAGTTAAACATTTATCTCATAAAGATATTGAAAAAATACATCTGCAGTTACCAAAACTATTAGAAGAACAGAATGCTATTGCATCCATCCTTTCCGATATGGATGCAGAAATTGAAGCATTGGAGCAGAAACTGGCAAAATGCCATCAAATAAAGCAAGGCATGATGCAGCAGCTTCTAACCGGAAAAATTAGATTAATATAATTTATTATAGGAGCATATTATGATTTTTATTAGTCATACATTTAAAGATAAGCCAATTGTTGAACCGATAGCATTAAGGTTATCATCTATTTTTGGCCAAGAAAATGTCTTTTATGATAGCTGGTCAATTCAGCCGGGTGACGGTATTATTGAAAAAATGAATTCCGGTTTGACGGAGTGTGAATTTTTCTTTTTCTTTGTATCAAAAAACAGTTTGCAAAGCAAAATGGTAAGTCTTGAATGGGAAAATACTTTACTAAAGGCAACTAATGGAGATGTAAAGCTAATTCCTGTTAAATTAGATGACTGTTTAATGCCTGCTATTTTGATGCAGTCGCTATATATTGACATATTTGGAAAAGGTTTGGAAGTAGGCATCCGACAAATGGTAGATGTCATCCAAAACAGGAACACATTTAGGCCACAAATACAAACATATGAAAATATACGGGGTCATGTATCCTTACATTCTGAATCAGAATGCACAATAGCGTATTATGCTGAATACTATTTAGAACCAATTTCTAGATATGCAGTTTTAGTTGACAATAGTGTTGATAATATTGATATGAAGTGCTTGTCTGATGGTATGTTTAGTCATAGAAGTTCTATGAATATTAAATTAAATAACGGTGAAGTTCATAATTGTATTTTTTGTTCTGTAACTAGAGGAACGGCACCCGGTTTTCCTTTTAGAATCCATTTAAAGACTAAAAATAATGAAAGATTAGTTGTATGTGGTTTAATGCATGCAGTGAATGAAAAAAATTACCAATGCATTCCTATGATTACGACGGAGGAAAAAGATGAGTAATATCGGTGACAGCGAACGCAAAACACAAAATCAAATAATAAAATTCTTTTGTGATAAATTGCAGTACACATATCTTGGCAACCTACGCGATCAGGAAAACAAAAATATTAAGCCGGATTTGCTGAATAAGTGGTTGCTTAGACAGGGTTATTCTGCCTTAATGGCGGACAAGGCAATTGCAGAACTCTGTAAGGTATCAACTAACCTGCAGCAGGGGCTCTATCACGCAAACAAAGAAACCTATTCTCTGCTGAAATACGGTGCAAAGATTAAGAAAACGGCTGATACCTCTCCGCAGACCGTGTATTTTATTGATTTTACGGATCCTAAAAAGAATGATTTTTACATTGCCGAGGAAGTAACCGTCGTTGGCAACCATACCAAGCGCCCAGATCTGGTGATCTATGTCAACGGTATTGCACTGGCTGTTATTGAACTCAAAAAGAGCAGTGTTTCCGTATCCAACGGCATTCGGCAAAACCTTACCAATCAGAAAGCTAATTTTATTGATCGGTTCTTTACGACGATACAGTTTTGCATGGCCGGCAATCCCAGCGAGGGCCTGCGGTATGGTACGCTTTTAACACCCGAAAAATATTATTTGGAATGGCAGGACGATGGGTTTCAGGAGTTTCAGGACGAACGGGACTCCAATGACCTTGCAATAGAGCAGGTCTGTAGCTTGATTGATGATAAACTAGAACGTCAGATCTATGCAATGTTCGATCAGGCCCGTTTCCTTGATTTGATGCATAATTTTATTATTTTTGATAAGGGCATCAAAAAAGTTTGCCGTTACAATCAGTATTATGCTATTAAGCGTGCGCAACATCGTTTGGTGGATAAGCAGCGTGGCGGTATTGTATGGCATACGCAAGGCAGTGGTAAGAGCCTTACAATGGTGTGGCTGTCCAAATGGATTCTTGAAAACAATCCGGAATCTCGGGTGTTGGTCGTCACGGACCGTGAGGAGTTAGATGAGCAGATTGAAAAGAACTTTGTTGGTGTTGATGAACATATTGTTCGTACTACCAGTGGTAAAGATCTGTTGAATCGCCTGAATTTGAATGAAGATCGATTGATGTGTTCCCTGGTTCATAAATTCGGCCACCGAGGCAGCGAGACCTCTGAATCCGATTACGACAAATACATTGATGAATTGAAAAAATCTTTGCCAAAGGAATTTAGTGCAAAGGGCAAAATAGTTGTATTTGTAGATGAGTGTCACCGCACGCAATCCGGAAAACTTCATGAAGCTATGAAAGCTATTTTACCGAATGCTATATTTATCGGTTTTACAGGTACACCTTTACTTAAGAAAGATAAAAAAACAAGCCTAGAAACTTTTGGCGGATATATCCATACATATAAATTTAATGAAGGTGTTCGTGACGGAGTGATTCTTGATTTGCGTTATGAAGCCAGAGATATTCCACAGGATATTTCTTCTCCTGCAAAAATTGATGCCTGGTTTGATGCAAAAACAACCGGTTTAACACCCCGAGCAAAAGCAAAGTTAAAAACCTATTGGGGCAACCTGCAGAAAGTATTTTCATCAAAATCCCGATTGGAAAAAATTGCAAATGATATTATTTTTGACTTTGAAACCAAGGCACGTTTGATGGATGGCAATGGAAATGCACTATTGGTTGCAGATTCTGTTTATTCAGCTTGTCGCTATTATGAAATATTTCAAAGCAAAGGTTTCAAAAAGTGTGCTATTATATCTTCCTATACGCCTAACGCTGGAGATCTTAGGACGGATACGGTCAGTGCAGATGAAGAGACAGAAACTTCAGAAAAATACAACACTTATTTGTGTATGATTGGTATTGATCCATCAGAGGAAGCCGGTCAAATTGCAAAAAAGGTTATAGCATTTGAGGCGGAAGCAAAAAGAAAATTTGTGGACGAACCAGCGAATATGAAGCTACTTATTGTTGTGGACAAGCTTCTTACCGGATTCGATGCCCCAGCTTGTACTTATTTATATATTGATAAAGCAATGCACGACCACGGCTTATTCCAGGCAATTTGCCGTGTAAATCGTCTTGACGACGAAAGCAAAGACTTCGGCTATATTGTTGATTACAAAGAACTGTTCGGTGATTTAGCAGATGCAATGAACAAATATACCGAAGGAGCTTTTGAAGCATATGACGCGGAAGATGTGAAAGGCTTGCTGAAGGATCGAACCTCCGAAGCAAGAAAATATTTTGAAAATACATTAGATGAACTTGATGAGCTTTGCGAAGGGGTAAGTGTTCCGAGAGAAAAGTTGCAATATATACACTACTTTTGCGGAGAAAGCGGCAGAAATGAGGCTCAAGACGATGCCCTGTCCCGTATTAGAGAAAAACTCTATAAATTAGTCAGTCGATTGGTACGTGCTTATGCTGAGGTAAAGCCTCGTATGACGGAAGCCGGTTACAATGCTGATCAGCAGAAAGCACTCGAAGAACGAGTCCAAAATTATATCTCCTTGCGGGGAGAAATTGGAAGGGCAAGCGGAGATTTTATTGATCTCAAATCTTGTGAGCCTGGTATGCGCTACTTGATAGATAATTATATTGCGGCTGATGAATCAAAGTCTATTGGTAATATTGAAGACTTTACGTTAATGGATTTTATCCTTGCCCAACAGCCAAAACTAACCGATAAGGAAAACAAGGATAAGCAGGAAAGTGCTGCCGAAACAATTGAAAATAATATCCGTAAAAAAGTAGTTGAGCGTATTGTAATCAATCCTGCTTATTACGGTAAAATGTCGGAAATCCTTGAAAGCCTGATAGAAGATAGACGCAATGGCGTTATTGCATATGGTGAACTGCTTGACCGATATATGCAATTAGCCAAAGATGTATCTGTGCCTGCGGAGAATACCCATTATCCGGAATCTATTCGCAAAAATGGGGCTCTGCGTGCTTTATTTGACAATTGTGGTGAAGATGAAAAGAAGACTCTTACCCTCCACAAAACAATTATGAAATCCAAAATGGATGGATTTCGAAATAACCCAGTAAAGGAAAACAAAATTAAAAGAGCACTGTACCAGGTTTTAAAAGATGAAGATGAAGTAGAGCGAATCTACCAGATCGTTATTGAACAAGAGGAATACTGATGCAAATACAAGTTTCTGATATTTTAATTGAAGTTCAAAAAAAAGATATAAAAAATATGCATCTATATGTTTTACCTCCAGATGGTAAAGTACAGGTATCTGCACCTCTGACACTCTCAGACGATAACATCCGGCTTTTTGTTCGCACTAAATTGAGTTGGATTAGAAAGCAGCAGGAAAAATTTAAAAATCAGCCAAGGCAATCCAAACGACAATTCATATCCGGAGAAACCCTATATGTATGGGGAAAACAATATTTTCTCCAGGTGGAATATAGCTACAAAGGAAACAAATTGGTATTATCTGGAGATAAAGCCATCCTAACAGTTCGTAAGGAGAGTACTGCTAAGCAAAGAGAAAGCTTCGTAAATGAATGGTATAGGGGCCTGCTAAAAGAAGAAATTTCAAAGATTCTTCCTGTTTGGGAAAAAGCTACAGGGCTATACTGCAGCAGCTGGCAAACAAAGTATATGACCACTAAATGGGGAACGTGCAATCCCGCCACCAAGAAAATATGGTTAAATCTTCAGCTGGCAAAAAAACCAATCGAGTGTTTAGAGTACGTTATTATGCATGAACTTGCACATTTAAAAGTAAGAAATCATGGTCCTGAATTTGTTGCCATACTGGATAAATATATGCCTTACTGGCGAGAAAGAAAGCAATTGTTAAACAGCAGTACACTTGATTACATGGATTGCTAAAGTAAGAAACACTTAAATAAAAGAATTTCTGTTCTATTAGAGTGGAGGTTAGAGAAATGCTAAATCAATTTCTAACAAATTACACAGAGCAAACTTTTTTGGCAAGAATTAAGGAAAATCTATGACATTGTAAATCCTTTGATTTTTAAGCTCATTCAAACGCTTTGAGGATATGCAGATGATCCACCACATAAAAAACGTAAGGGATTGTATAGATAAATGAAGCAATCTGGAAACATTTATGCAAAGTAGAAAAAGATGCAATAATTTCGATTTGTGTTGATAAGCTTAATACTGACTATGGTAGAATTAGAAAATAATTTATATGTGCTTTTATAGGCATAAAACCCATTTAATAAAAATTTTATAGAAACATGGTATTCTGTGTTGAAAATAACATATTGATAGGTAGCTGATTAATTATGAATACAGAAATTATCCTCGATACAAAATTAGTGGGCAATGTTCAAGGAGTATTTTATGTTCCCTCTTATCAGAGAGGCTATCGCTGGGGTAAGGAAGAAGTTAGCAGACTCTTAGATGATATCTATACAAATGGGAATAAACCTTATTGCCTGCAACCAGTTGTCGTTAGAAGAGACGGCGAAAGATTTGAACTAATTGATGGTCAACAAAGGCTCACCACTATTTTTATTCTTCTTCAGTATATAAAAAGAGAATATAAGCCACGGATTTCTTTAAAGTATAAATTGACATATGAAACGCGAAAGAATTCAGCAGAATATCTTGATAATATTGATGAAAAATCAGCTGATACGAACATTGACTTTTATCATATTTTCCATGCATACAAAGTAATCGATGAGTGGTTCAGTGCTCAACCAAACAGTGTGGTGGCGGCAGATGACATATATGGTTATCTTGTAAAGTTTGTTAAAATCATTTGGTATGAAGTTGGTGAAAATGAAGATGCTATTTCGTTATTTACAAGGCTGAATATTGGCAAGATTCCGCTAACAAGTGCTGAACTGGTTAAAGCAACTTTCCTAAGTCGCAATAATAGAGCTAATATGGATAAAGAAAAACAGGAAGAAATCTCTTTGCAGTGGGATAATATTGAAAAAGAACTACACCATGATAATCTTTGGTGTTTTCTAACCAATAGTACCACTCGTGATTATCAAACAAGAATCGATCTCGTTTTGGATTTGATTGCTGAAAAACCAAAATATACTCGTGATAAATATTACACGTTCTTTAAATTTGATGAAATGAAGAATATCAAGTCGCTAGACGAAATTTGGAAGGAAATTCAAAGAACATTTCTTATTCTAAAAGATTGGTTTGAAGATCATGAATATTACCATAAAATAGGATATTTGATTGCTTCTGGCACAAAGACACTTAGTGATGTTTTTGAGGAGTCAAAGGGAAAAACTAAAAATACGTTTAGAGACTCCTTGGATGGATTCATAAAGAAAAGCATTGCAATAAAAGGAAACTATTCTGAACTTAGTTATGATAAGCCTCTTGACTATAAACGGATAAGCAGATTGCTGTTGCTTTTTAATGTTGAAACTGTAAGACAAAATGGTCAAGAATCAGCATGGTTTCCATTTGATAAGTTTAAGTATAATCATGATAATAAAGTTGTTTGGAGTCTTGAACATATACATGCTCAACAATCTGAAGGTATGCGAACACAAGAAGTATGGAAAGAATGGCTCAAACTTCATATTCCATCGGTTCAGTCCATTGATGATACCCAATCAGAACTCATTCAAGATATGCAAGCTGCTATAGTTAATCAAAAGCTTGACCGCACAGAGTTTGAAAGATTGCAACAAAAAGTCGTGGAATTGCTTTCTGCAAAAGGAAATACAGAATATTTGCATTCCATAGGCAATATGGCTTTGCTTAATTCAAGTGATAATGCTGCCTTAAATAATTCCACATTTGATGTTAAGCGCAATACAATTATTGAGATGGACAAAAATGGACAATATATTCCTTTCTGCACCAAAATGGTGTTTTTGAAATACTATACTCCTTCTGAAGAAAATCAACTTCATTTTTGGGGCCAAGCAGATAGGAAAGCTTATGTAAACGAAATTAATAGAGTGCTTAAAAATTATCTTGAAGAACCAATTATTCTTGAAAAGGAGGGCATATAAATGAGTACAACACTTCACTCCTTTATTGATATTTTTGAATCAGAATTTGAAACAGATGTATGTCCGACAAAAGTGAATAAAATTGTTATTCCAATGATACAAAGAGATTACGCACAAGGACGAGAAATCCCGGAAATCACTCGTGTCAGAGAACGATTCCTGGATTCGTTATACAATGCTATTACTAAGCAACCAATTACGCTTGATTTTATTTATGGAGATATTGATGAAAATGGAGTCATGACTCCACTTGACGGACAACAAAGACTAACTACATTATTTCTACTTCATTGGTATGCTGCAAAAAAAGAAAATATTCCTGAAAACGAATGGCAATTCCTTTTTAACTTCAGCTATGAAACCAGATACAGTGCTCGATATTTTTGCAAGGATTTAGTAAGTTTTACGCCAAATTTCAATGATAATATAAAAGACCAAATAATAAATCAATCATGGTTCCCATTGGACTGGAAAAAAGATCCGACAATAAGTTCAATGCTTACAATGCTTAACGCTATTTCAAAAAAATTTTCAAATCAAGAAAATATTTGGCAAAGCCTCAAAAACGGTGCTATAACTTTTTACTTCCTTCCAATTGCCGATATGGGGCTTACTGATGAGCTCTATATAAAAATGAATTCACGAGGAAAGCCATTGACACAGTTTGAACATTTCAAAGCAGAACTTGAACGATATATAAGGGAATTAGATAATAATGTTGCAGAGCGAATTTTAAGTAAAATTGATATAAAGTGGACAGATTTACTTTGGCAATATAGAAATTCTGGTAGAGATTCTGAAGATAATAACATTATAGATGATGAATTTTTAAGATATTTTAACTTCATTTGTGATACTATCTGTTACAATTGTGGTGAATCTCCTCAACGACAAAGTAGTGACGAATTTGAACTTCTTGAAACATATTTTTCAAAACAAAACATAAATGCAAAATCTAATATTGAAACCTTGGAGGCTTATTTTGATTGTTGGTGCTCGATCCCAGGCTTTAATACCCCATCAGATTTTTTGGATTCAATAATGTCAAGTGAACATCAAAAAGGAAAAATTGTAGTTGATGTCGGCAGATATAAAATAGATATTTTTGAGGACTGCTTACACACTTATCATGATAAACACCAATTTACGCTAAATAGATTTGTTTTGTTATATGCAATTACATTTTATTTGATTAATATCTCTAAAATTCAACATTCGGATTTTGTTCGCAGAATACGAATAATAAATAATTTGATACAAAACTCTGTTGACGAAATTAGTGATAGAATAGATCGAAATAGAATACCAGCAATTCTTGCACAAACTGAGGCAATACTTCTAAACGGATCAATAGATGAAACCATTGATAACAGTTTTAATGCCAATCAGCTTGAAGAAGAAAAGGAAAAAATTGAATTTTTAACTAAAAATCCAAATCAAGCAGAAACATTGTTTACACTTGAAGATCACCCTATGCTCAAGGGGCAAATCGGTATTCTTGGAATTGAAAATTTATCACTTTCCGAAAGATTTTTTTCATTGTTTACTTGTGACTGGGATAAAATAGATTGTGCTCTCATGGTTACTGGTGATTATGGTCAGCAGGAAAGGAATCGTTGGCGTTACCAGTATGCATCGAAATGCATGCAAATTGCGTGGGATGAATTGTTCCATAAAAATGCAAATAGTGGCTTCAATAACACTAAAGCCATCCTTGTTAAGCTCTTATTAGAACACAATTATTTTAGTAATAATATTCTCGATGAAATTGTAAATAAGTTTATATCTGATTGTGAAATAACCTCTACATATCCGTGGAGATATTATTATGTGAAATATACTGATTTCAGACCGGGTAAATATGGTAAATTGAGCAATACTGCGCCGATAAAAAATCCATATTTATTCTCTATTATGCAAACCAAATCACAGTGGTCACAAAATACATATATGCCGTATTTAAAAATTGCGGATAATCAGCATTTATCCCGTGATGATATGGGACAAAGATTATTATATACAGATAGATATATTATTTGTACAAATAATGCATTTCTTGTCAAAAGCAATACAAATAATTCCATTATGGAAACACTTAGGATAGAACAAAATGAAGATGGAATTGACACAGAAAATCGTGTTCAAGTGTTAAAACAATATTTGAAGACAGCTCATTTAACATAATTATACTTTTCATAATACTTTCTCCTCATAGATGAGTTCGGCTACATGCTTCTGGGGCGCTATTCATTCTACTGGCCTATTCTATCTGATCGGCGTTTTTTGCTACTCTGTGAGCCCTTTACGCTTAGACCTTTCATTTACGAACCGAAAAACTTGAACCTGCCAGTTGTCCAGTGGTCTCTTTTTCATTTTGATAGAAGTTGAAAGTTTTATTGTGAATTGCGGATGAAATATTTATCGTATTTTTTATTGACTTAAAACAGAATAAATAAAATCTGATTTTAAAAAATATAAAAATCGATACTTGACAGAGACAAAGCCCCCACATGTTAAACTGGCACCATAAAGGAGGCTAGTTAAAATGATGCCTAAGGAAATCAGGAAAAACTAAGGATAGATTCGGAGAGAATTAAGTTGTTTAAAAGAGATGGTCTTTTTTTCCAGAGAATCCAACAGAGGGCAACAGGAGCACAAATTACATCGAGACAGACTACGTACCATAATTGTCTTGACACGGGGCTGACATGTAGTGATATTCGTAAGATGCAAAACGGCGAGTGTTCACTACAAGAAGCAGCATTCTTCCAACAGAATAGTATTCAAGCGGATATAGTCAAAAAAAGGAATTCTCTGGAACTGTTAGCCCAATTGCTTGATAACGGAGCAGAATTGTCTTTCTTTGATACAGATTACTACTGGAATATCATTGAAAGACGTGAGAAAGAGGGTAAGAAAATTACTGATATTGAAGATGTCTATGCGTGTCATCCAGTATCCATGGGTTGTAAACTCATATGCCCTAGTATCGGAAAGAACTGGAACAGGAGTTGGAAGATTTCTTATATGACCAAAGTAGCGAGGAAAAAGAAAATGGAATGGGATTGGATATTGTTTACTGCTTTGACAGTGGTGACGATATGGTGTGCAATTTTAGTGAGAAACAAATTCGTGCATCGGGATGAATTCGTGAATATTACATGAGTGCATACGATTCTGAAAACATTAAGCTTGAAAAGAAGGAGAAATGAAAAGTGAAAGTAACTGATGAAGAAAAGAACCTACTTGCCAAACTGGCATCGGGTGCACTGGATGGTCTTGTAGGAAAGGATTTGACGACTTCAGGTGGTTCACGTGTATGGGCAATGATAAAGAATGGAATGCCTGCCCGTTATAAGCAAGGACCAGGGAGTAAATTCTTTAACGGAAAAGAGAACGAACGCATTGAAGGCGTACTACATACAGTAAAAAAGTGGATAACCGATGAAGAGAAACTTGAATTTTTGCAAAAATTTGGCTGGCTAATGGATGATCCAACTGTTCAAGCATATAGTGCAAAGTTTAAACCTAAAAAATAAAAAAACAGCGGTGTTGCTTTTGCTATGCCGCTGCTTTTCTTTTTTAGTGAATATTCAGGCTTATTTATGTATATCCAATATCAATCTCACGATGATCCTTTTCTACAGATTATTTTCTGATATATACTTCATTTTTAACACTATAATCCTTGTAATTGTTATCCGATATAATACCACACCGGATAGCAACTCTCTCCTTTGTACCAGTATTTATACAAGATAACACACCACCTTTTGGATAGAAGCTAACCTCTATCAGGTTCAAAGAAAAAGGCTCAGAACAATACGAAATCGTTTTCAGTAGGTAAAATAGCCTCTGCTATATGCAGGGAGTATCCTAATCATAGCAGAGGCAATATGTATGATTTAATTAAACTTTATTCCAAAATTGTTTGTATTTTCCTCGAGGGATCATAAAAACAAGGGAAAACATATCGGTATATACCTTCTGCAGCAGGAGTAGCCAGTGTTTCTGCTACACCTGAAAATGCACCGCCGAGCATTGCGATTTCAGCAAATGGTATTTTAGCAAGCATTGGCGTTTGAAAATCATCTTTTATCTCAGCTAATGCTTGTTCTACACGGATACTTGGCTGCATGGCTTCGTTAGATTTGCTTAGTTCATTCATTACAATACTTTCATTATTCATTTTCATACCCTCCTACAAAGTATTCATATCAGCGTGTGTTTATTTTGCAAATTCAGAAAGAAGCTTAGATATTTCTTCAATATCTTGTTTTGTAAGTCGATTTCTGGTGGGCGTATGAATGGCTTTGTCAATGTCCTCGGCGCTTGACAAAATATACGCACTGTTTACCGGACTGTTTTGTTTAAGCAAGAGAGCATATCCTTTAATCCATACTTGCACGTGACTATAATACGATATAAAGTTTTTAAGTACATAGATTTGTCGCTTCACTTGTTTAATCGGATTTCTTACGATTTTCGAATAAGTCTTTCCCGCCTTTGATGTATGATATTTTACCCATTCATAATCTTCTTCATTTCCGTATATACTGCCATTATAATTTTTAACTTCAATAATAAATACACCAAACGAATTGACTATGACGTTATCCAGTTCAGCCGGCTTATCTTGATATTGAATCCGAACATTGGTAAACAATCTATCGTTGTTTCTTAGGACAGAGCAAATAATATTTGTTGCTTCTATTTCTCCCTTTTTGCCAGCAAGCCGTTCCGGCTTTTCATATAGCTTCTGAGAGTTGGAATCATCAGAAAATAAAGCGATGCACAGTATGATGATAAAAATAATGAGGATGATTATCACAATCCCTATAAATAGCAGCATTTTTGTTTCCACTTCCTCTGATGATATGCCTTGTTTTGCCATAAAAACTGGGTGTTTACAGTAGCTTGCATGTTTGTGCTCTATGGTATCACAAGAAAGTTTTAGTTGCAAGGTGGTTTGATGTGTTTTGGCAACTCTTTGAGAGAAATAGATCTGAAAGTCCTAAGTTTCGGACAGCATAGTTGCTACTTTTAGAATAAAGCAGTATACTGAAATCCAGTGATGCCACTGCCGGAAGGTGAACGTGATATTTCCCACAAAGCGATTCGATGCAAGTATCGAGAACACAACCACATAGCGCTCGACTGCGGAGCCGTTTTCGGTGCTCCGCTCGGCTGTATTCGGTTGGATGACGGCACGGCGTTTTACGCGGAATAAGAAAAAAGAGAACGAAGTCCGAAATATCGGGTTTCGTTCTCTTTTTAGTTTTTGTTTATCGTCTATTTTATCTAATCAAGTATGCAAAATTCGTATATTTTAAAATATTGCAAACTTTATACCTGCAAAATAGAGCAGAAGCCGAAGAGGAGATAAACAACAAATACGTTCTTTGTCTTAGGCGTATAAACCAATGCTTCTTAAAACAGGGGTGCTTCGGGATTGGCGGATGACGATCCTGATTTCATCGGTAGTCACGGCGTCTTTTTCTGCAAATAAAATGGATCTTCTGTTGCCTATACGATTCTCAATTTTTCTTTCTTTAAAAGATACAGATAGGCGCCGAAGGAAACGACGCTGTCGAAGGCTATGCCGAAGCCGAAGAGAAGGGCAATGTTTGTGAGCGTCGGCATCCAAACGCCTT
>JAHHQS010000078.1 GCA_020026285.1 Parabacteroides sp.
GTAGTCGGTTTCTGGTAATCTGTATGATTGAATTTCTGTTTTTAGAATAATTTAGAAGGATATTCTCCAGCATCTACTAATGCCTGTATTTTGTCTACTACACCTTGACGGTCGGCAGCGTAAGTTACACCAAACCATTTAGAAGTTGTATCTAATACTTTGACAGTAGCAATACCTTTTGTAATTAATTCATTAACCATTAGAGGAATGAAGTATTCACATTTCAGGTTGCTGATATTTTCTTTCAAGAAACGAGCAAAATATTCTTCAGAATAAGTAAAATAGTCAGGAGTGAATCCCCACATGTTCATAGAAACCGGAGTGTTTTCTTCTAGAACAACTTTTTCTCCGTTTTCATCTTTGAACTGTATGTCACCATCGATACGTTCAATAGCAGTACGTTCAACGACACCAGTAAGGAATGAATCCGCATTTGTTTCGCAAACACCGCGAGCAACAGAACCACTATCACTTAAAGTGTTACCAACCCGGTAACCAACCATGCAGTATTCGTTCTTCTTTCCATCCATGTTTGAAAGATATTTACCAAGAACTTCAAAACTGTCTCGGCCGTAAAAATCGTCAGCATTGATTACTGCAAAAGGTTCTTTGATCACATTTTTACCCATCAAGACAGCATGGTTAGTTCCCCAAGGTTTCTGTCTTCCTTCTGGGCAAGTAAAGCCGGCTGGAAGATCATTTAAATCTTGGAATACTACTTCTACAGGAATATGGTTTTCATATTTGGCAACAATCTTTTCACGGAAATCTTTTTCAAATGATTTGCGGATAACAAATACCAATTTCCCGAAACCACCACGGATTGCATCGAAAATAGAATAATCCATGATTGTTTCACCATTAGGACCTAGGCCATCCAACTGTTTCAGACCACCATAACGGCTACCCATTCCGGCAGCCAATACAAATAATGTAGGTTTCATATCGTTTAAATTTAAAATTTAATAATTTCTTTTTCTACAAAGATACTTTAAAAATGAGGATTCCTAAATAAAAATTAAGGAATATATATTATCTGTTTTTTTGTAAAAAATGAATTTTATTCTTTTTCACCAAAAGCCAAATCTCCGGCATCCCCTAAACCGGGAACAATATAAGAGTGATCGTCTATCTCATCGTCCAAAGCAGCAATCCATATTGTCGTTCTGTCATTTGGCAATTTCTTCTGAATGTATTCAACGGCCTGTCGGCTGGCTATAATTGAAGCAACATGGATATGAGTCGGTTTACCTTTTGTTAATAAAGCTTCGTAGGCTAATTCCATAGAACTTCCGGTAGCAAGCATGGGATCAGAAATGATTAATGTCTTGTCATCTAAACGTGGAGATGCAATATATTCAATATGTATGTCGAAATTTAGACGATCTTTATATTTTCGATAGGCTGAAACAAACGCGTTTTCAGCAGAATCGAAATAACTTAAGAATCCTTGATGAAAAGGTAAACCGGCACGAAGAATAGTACTGATTACTATTTTGGAGTCGGGTAACATCATTGAAGCTGTTCCTAATGGGGAAGGAACATCTTTCTGGGTATATTCAAGACGTTTACTGATTTCGTATGAGATGATTTCTCCAATTCTTTCAACATTCCGGCGAAAACGCATACTGTCTTTTTGAATTTTTACATCTCTAAGTTCAGCTACAAACTGATTTATAATAGAGTTTGTGGCACCAAGATTGATTATTTCCATAGATATAAATATATATTGTACAAATATAGTAAAGTTGAACTATATATATTGTTATTATGATACTTTTTATGAAAAATAGTCTTTTTTACGGAAAGAAACGATTGGTGATATATAAAACTGGATAATAATTTAAGACCTTTTGGTAAAGGTTATTTCGGAAAGTAATATAGAGATTTGTCTTTCCACCTTGGTGGAAAGAGTGAATCACCCTAGTGGAAAGAGTGGATCACCTGGGTGGAAAAGTCTTTCCACTGAGGTGGAAAGCTAAAAAGCTTTTGAGTTTTGAAAAATATATCAGGAGAAATTGTGAAAAAAGTCTTCTTGAAGCATAAAATAATTGAGGATGTTTACGGTATAGAGAGTATAAGTAAAGGAAACTCTTTTGTATTCTTATAGAAAGTTTTATCAGAAAAATGTTTATCTCTTGGAAAAAGATATTACCTTTGTCGCTCGATGTACAAAAAAAGTGAACAGAATATGATTAAGATTACATTTCCGGATAATTCCGTCAGAGAATATGCTGAAGGGACAACTGCATTACAGATTGCAGAAAGCATCAGCTCTCGTTTAGCGCAGGAAGTTTTAGCTGCAACAGTAAACGGTAAAGTCTGGGATATAACCCGTCCGATAAATGAGGACGCAGCTGTAAAACTGTTCAAGTGGGAAGATGAAGAAGGTAAGCATGCTTTCTGGCATTCTAGCGCCCACCTGATGGCTGAAGCTTTGCAGGAGTTGTACCCTGGCATCAAATTCGGTATCGGTCCGGCTATTGAAAATGGATTTTATTATGATGTAGATCCAGGAGATGCTGTTATCAAAGATAGTGATTTCGCTGCTATTGAAGCTAAGATGATGGAGTTGGTAGCAAAGAAAGAACCTATCGTTCGTAAAGATATTTCAAAGGCAGATGCCTTGAAAATGTTTGGCGATCGTGGCGAAGAGTATAAAGTAGAGTTGATTAATGAATTGGAAGATGGAACCATTTCTACCTATACACAAGGTAATTTTACCGATTTGTGTCGTGGCCCACATATTCCAAATACATCTTATATAAAGGCTGTAAAAGTATTGAGTGCAGCCGGCGCTTATTGGCGTGGTGATGAAACAAGAAAGCAATTAGTGCGTTTGTATGCCGTTTCTTTCCCAAAGAAAAAATTGCTTGATCAGCATTTGGCTTTGTTAGAAGAAGCTAAGAAACGTGACCACCGTAAGATTGGAAAGGAACTTGACTTGTTCATGTTCTCTGATACAGTAGGAAAAGGATTGCCTATGTGGTTGCCAAGAGGAACTGCTTTACGTCTGCGTTTGCAGGAGTTCTTGCGCCGTATCCAGTCTCGTTACGATTATCAGGAGGTAATGTGCCCACCAATTGGTAATAAATTATTGTATATTACATCAGGACACTATGCTAAATATGGTAAAGATTCATTCCAGCCAATTCATACACCAGAAGAAGGCGAAGAATATTTCTTGAAACCAATGAACTGTCCTCATCATTGTATGATCTTTAAGAATTCTCCACGTTCATATAAGGATCTTCCTTTACGTCTGGCAGAATTTGGTACAGTTTGTCGTTATGAGCAGAGTGGTGAATTACACGGTTTGACTCGTGTACGTAGCTTTACTCAGGATGATGCTCATATTTTCTGTCGTCCGGATCAGGTGAAAGATGAATTTATCCGTGTAATGGATATTATTTCAATTGTTTTCCGTTCTATGAACTTTGAAAACTTTGAAGCTCAGATTTCATTACGTGATCAGGTTAATCGTGAAAAATATATTGGTAGCGATGAAAACTGGGAAAAGGCAGAACGTGCAATTATTGAAGCTTGCGAGGAAAAAGGTCTTCCTGCTAAGATAGAATATGGTGAAGCAGCATTCTATGGTCCTAAATTGGACTTCATGGTGAAAGATGCTATTGGTCGTCGTTGGCAGTTAGGTACAATTCAGGTAGACTATAACTTGCCAGAACGTTTTGATTTGGAATATACAGGCGAAGATAACAAGAAACATCGTCCGGTTATGATTCACCGTGCTCCATTTGGTTCAATGGAACGTTTCGTAGCTGTATTGATTGAACATACTGCAGGTAAGTTCCCATTGTGGCTGACTCCTGACCAGGCTGTTATTTTACCAATCAGCGAGCGCTTCAATGAATATGCAAATTCAGTAGCCAAAGAATTGAAACAACGTAATGTTCGCGTTTTGGTTGATGACCGAAATGAGAAGATTGGACGTAAAATTCGCGACAATGAGATGAAAAGAATCCCATATATGCTGATTGTTGGTGAAAAAGAAGCAGAAAATGGTGAAGTTTCTGTAAGAAAACAGGGCGAAGGTGATAAAGGTTCAATGAAAATTGCTAACTTTGCAGCGCTTTTGAACTCAGAGGTTGAAGAAATGATCAATCGCTGGTAAAAAGCAATTAATTAAATAAACAAATAACGAGGAGAATAAAACATTTTTGAATGAAGATTGACAATTCAAAAGAGCAGTATAGAATAAATGAACGTATACGCGTTCGTGAAGTTCGTTTAGTGGGTGATAATGTTGAACAAGGAGTTTATCCGACATCACAGGCACTTAGAATCGCAGAAGATCAAGGATTAGATTTGGTCGAAATTTCACCAAATGCTGCGCCCCCCGTTTGTAGAGTGATAGATTATCAGAAGTTCCTCTACCAACAGAAGAAACGTCAGAAAGAACAGAAAGCAAAATCTGTAAAAGTCGTAGTGAAAGAAATTCGTTTCGGACCACAGACTGATGATCATGATTATGATTTCAAATTGAAGCATGCTAAAGGTTTCTTGGAAGAAGGAGCTAAAGTTAAAGCTTATGTATTCTTTAAAGGACGTTCTATTTTGTTCAAGGAACAGGGTGAAGTTTTGTTGCTTCGTTTTGCTAATGATTTGGAAGATTATGGTAGAGTAGAACAAATGCCGGTTTTGGAAGGTAAGCGAATGATTATTATGCTATCACCCAAAAAAGGAGGTAATACTAAAACTGTAAAGAAACCAGTCGAAAAACCAGTTGAGAAGAAAGCTCCGGCTGAAAAAGAAACTGGAAATGAAAAGTAAATAATTCTCATTTGAGAATAAATATAATTTATTTATTAATTAAATATTTTTTGGAAAATGCCTAAGATGAAGACTAATTCCGGTGCCAAAAAGAGGTTTGCCCTTACCGGAACAGGAAAGATCAAAAGAAAACACGCTTTTAAAAGTCACATTCTTACTAAGAAGACTAAAAAGCAGAAGAGAAATCTTACTCATACTGGTATTGTTGCTGGTGTTGATGTAAACAATGTAAAGAAACTTCTTTGCATGAAGTAATTTTAATTAGCGAGTTTTTTTAAAGATTTTTATTAACCGAATGTCTTAGCAAAAAAGATCATCGAAATGATGACGCTAACATTCAAAAACAGATTAGAATTATGCCTAGATCAGTAAATCATGTTGCTTCAAGAGCAAAAAGAAAGCGGATTTTGAAACTTACCCGTGGTTATTACGGTGCTCGTAGAAATGTTTGGACCGTAGCAAAGAATACATGGGAAAAAGGTTTAACATATGCATTCCGTGACCGTCGTAACAAGAAACGTAACTTCCGTGCATTGTGGATTCAGCGTATTAATGCTGCTGCTCGTTTGGAAGGTATGTCTTACTCTCGTTTGATGGGCGCTTTGCACGCAGCAGGTATCGAAATCAATCGTAAGGTTTTGGCCGACTTGGCTGTTAACCATCCTGAAGCTTTCAAAGCAATCGTTGCTAAGGTAAAGTAAGAAGTATTAATTCTTAGGATATAAAAGGCTGTCTCTCTAACCGGGAGATGGCCTTTTTGATTTTGAAAATATTTAATTTAATAGGGAAGTGAATTTTATTTGTTTTTCTTGCTTTATTTGAAATAAAAGATTATATTTGCAATACAATAAAACGGAATTAATGAGTTAAGCCGCACTTGTTCGATTGGGAAACTCATCAAAATATAACAATTCCGAGACAAGCTTTTGTCGCTAATGGCGGGCCGCGCCCTTCGGGGTATGCTTAGCACGGCGGATTACAAAGGTGACGAGGCACTCAAATCCTGTCATACGGAGTTTGTTCACATCTACGGTGCGGCTTTATTTTATACGAAGGACTATTCGAAAGAATGGTCCTTTGCTTTTTTATATCATTCAGTTCTTTATTCTGATATATTTATTTGATTCAATTCTGGAATAAATCTAAATATTCGTGCATAGATGTAAAAGTAGTTTGTGTGCATATATTTATATAATGTTTTTTGTATATTTGTTGAATACTTATATATATTAATAATATGGATTTCGTAAATTACTTATATATTGCTATTCGTGCTGCATTAGATGCCGGTAAGTCAATCATGGATATCTATACAGATCCTGATTCTGATTTTGGAATTGAAAGAAAAGCAGATAATTCACCATTAACTTTGGCTGATAAAGCTTCTAATAAAATAATTGTTGCGGCATTATCTGTTACTTCTATTCCTATCTTGAGTGAAGAAGAAAAGCAGATGCCTTATGAGGTTCGAAAGAAATGGGATACTCTTTGGATTGTTGATCCTCTTGATGGAACGAAAGAGTTTATCAAGAAGAATGGTGAATTTACCGTCAATATAGCTTTGGTTCATAATCAGGTTCCTGTATTAGGTGTAATTTATGTTCCTGTCCGTAAAGAATTATATTTTGCTTGTGATTCAATAGGTGCATATAAACTGACTGATATAGATAGCTCGAATCAACCATCAATGGATGAAATGAGTAAAAATGCGACACGTTTGCCTAATGCTATGTCTCATCAGGGCATTGTAGTAATTGCTTCCAGATCGCATCAATCTGAAGAAACAAGCAGATATGTCGATAATCTGAGAAAACAAGGTCAACCTGTAACATTGATCAGCAGTGGAAGTAGTTTGAAAATTTGTCTGGTTGCAGAAGGTTCTGCAGATATTTATCCACGTTTTGCTCCAACTATGGAATGGGATACTGCTGCGGGTCATGCGATAGCAAGATGTGCAGGATGTAATGTTTATTATATAGACGAAAAGACTCCTTTGAAATATAATAAGGAGGATCTTTTAAATCCTTGGTTTGTTGTAAAGCCGGAAAGTAGATAAAAAACGTCGTCAGTTTTTCTAAATAATTGAACCAAAACGGAACTGCTTCTTATTTTTCAAGAATTTTGTGTAAGTTTGCACTTTGTCTGAATAGAAGCAAAGGATATTCATGAGTTTTGAAATAATATATGTTTTTTTAGCTTTAATCGGGATGATTACGGCTCTTGTGGTAGACAAGATGCGTCCAGGTATGATACTTCTTACTGTAGTTGTGTCTTTTCTATTTGTCGGTATCTTGTCTCCAAAAGAAATGCTTGAAGGCTTTAGTAATAAGGGCATGATAACCGTTGGTATGCTCTTTCTGGTAAGTGAGGGGATTCGTCAAAGTGGGGCTTTGGGACAATTAGTAAAAAAATTGTTGCCTTTAGAGAAAACAAATGTTTTCAAAGCACAGTTTAGAATGCTTCCTCCAATTGCTTTTATCTCCTCATTTTTGAATAATACTCCTGTTGTAGTTATTTTTGCTCCTATTATTAAATATTGGGCGGAATCAGTACGACTGCCTGCTACAAAGTTCTTGATACCTCTTTCATTTGTGACAATTTTAGGTGGAATGTGTTCTTTGATAGGAACTTCAACTAATCTGGTTGTTCATGGAATGATTTTAGAAGCAGGTTATGAGGGCTTTTCAATGTTCGAATTAGGGAAGGTTGGTATTTTTATAGCATTAGCTGGAATTATTTACATATTTGCTTTTTCTAAATATTTGTTACCAGATAGCCGAACAGGAATTTCGGTTGACGAGGACGAGGAACAGCATAGTGGCCTGCACCGGGTTGAAGCCGTTTTGGGAGCTCGTTTCCCCGGTATTAATAAAACATTGGGGGCATTTAATTTTACCCGCCATTATGGAGCAATAGTGAAAGAAGTCATTAGTGGAGGTAATCGTTATACTCATGATTTAGATAAAGTCTATATGAATGTTGGCGATACATTAATCCTTTGGGCTGATGATTCCTTTATTCCAACATGGGGTGAATCAAGTGTCTTCTTGATGTTAGCGAATGGAGAAGAGCATCCTGAACCTGTTTCATCAAAGAAACGTCTTTTAGCATTGGGTCTGCTTATTTTTATGATAGTTGGAGCAACGATAGGAGAACTACCTGTTTTTAGAGAAATGTTTCCAAATGTCAAATTGGATATGTTCTTTTTTGTCTGTGTTACAACTATTATTATGGCATGGACCAAGATATTCCCACCCAAAAAATATACGAAATATATTTCGTGGGATATATTGATAACTATAGCATGTGCATTTGCCATTAGTAAAGCGATGGTTAATTCTGGATTTGCTGATTTGATAGCTCAGAATATAATAGGCTTGACGGATGATTTAGGCCCATACGCTTTGCTTGCTATTCTTTTTATAATTACGAATGTCTTCACTGAATTAATAACGAACAATGCTGCAGCCGCTTTGAGTTTTCCTATCGCTTTATCAGTTGCTTCGCAATTAGGTGTGGATCCGAAGCCGTTTTTTGTAGTAATTTGTATGGCTGCATCAGCAAGTTTTAGTACACCTATTGGTTATCAGACAAATTTGATAGTTCAGGGTGTCGGTGGTTATAAATTCATGGACTTTATAAAGGTAGGTCTGCCTTTGAATATAATAACGTTCTTGATATCTGTGTTTTTGATACCTCAGATATGGAGTTTTTAGAGTAAAATAGGTTCTTAATATATATGATGACAAAAGATAATGGATGTACAGGGACAAGCAATCCTAATAATGTATATCCAATTTTTGATAAAATGATGAATCGCTCAGATAAAGAGGAACTCTTACATCAAAAAGGAATGATGGTTTGGTTCACGGGATTGAGTGGTTCTGGAAAAAGTACAATAGCTATTGCTTTAGAGAGAGAATTACATAAGCGAGGCTTGTTATGTCGTATTTTAGATGGTGACAATATCAGAAGTGGCATAAATAACAATTTGGGCTTTTCCGCATCAGATCGTGTGGAAAATATTCGTCGTATAGCGGAAGTTGGCAAATTGTTTGTAGATACTGGAATTATAACATTGGCAGCGTTTATTAGTCCGAACAATGATATTCGCAAAATGGCAGCATCTATTATCGGTGAAAAAGACTTTATGGAGGTTTATGTCAGTACTCCTATTGAAGAGTGTGAACGTCGTGATGTTAAAGGCCTTTATGCCAAGGCTCGAAAAGGGGAGATAAAGAACTTTACTGGTATTTCAGCTCCATTCGAGGCTCCTGAACATCCATCTTTATCATTAGATACATCTGTTCTTTCTCTTGAAGAATCAGTGAATAAATTGTTAGAAATCATATTACCGAAAATAAGTAAATAAAGATATAATTATGTCTGGATATAAATTAAGTCATTTGCAGGAACTAGAGGCCGAGGCTATCTATATTATTCGTGAAGTGGCAGCAGAGTTTGAAAATCCTGTTATGCTTTATTCAATAGGCAAGGATTCGTCAGTGATGGTTCGTCTGGCCGAGAAAGCGTTTGCACCAGGTAAAGTTCCATTCCCTTTAATGCATATTGATTCAAAATGGAAATTCAAAGAGATGATTGAATTCCGTGATAATTATGCTAAGAAATATGGGTGGAATTTGATTGTCGAATCCAATATGGAAGCATTTAAAGCAGGTGTTGGACCATTTACTCATGGAAGTAAAGTACATACCGATTTGATGAAAACTCAAGCTTTATTACATGCTTTGGACAAGTATAAATTTGATGCGGCATTTGGTGGTGCTCGTCGTGATGAAGAAAAGAGCCGTGCTAAAGAACGTATTTTCTCTTTCCGTGATAAATTCCATCAATGGGATCCTAAAAATCAGCGTCCTGAATTGTGGGATATTTATAATACGCGTATTCATAAAGGCGAAAGTATTCGTGTGTTTCCATTGTCAAATTGGACCGAACTTGATATCTGGCAATATATTCGTTTGGAAAATATTCCGATTGTTCCATTATATTTTGCAAAAGAACGTCCTGTTGTCGAGATTGATGGTAATTTAATTATGGCCGACGACGATAGATTGCCTCAGGAATACAAAGAAAAAATTCAGATGAGAATGGTTCGTTTCCGAACCTTAGGATGCTGGCCTTTAACTGGTGCTGTTGAAAGTAATGCCGATACAATAGAGAAAATTGTTGAGGAAATGATGACAACAACAAAGAGTGAACGTACTACTCGCGTGATAGACTTCGACCAGGATGCAAGTATGGAACAAAAGAAACGTGAAGGATATTTCTAATTTCAAAGCAAAAGATATTATGGCAACATTAAATATAAAAGAATATTTAGATAGAGATGAACAGAAAGACCTGTTGCGTTTTCTTACTGCCGGATCAGTAGATGACGGTAAGTCAACTTTGATTGGTCGTTTGTTGTTTGATAGCAAGAAATTATACGAAGATCAATTAGATGCTCTTGAACGTGATAGTAAACGAATGGGAAACGCTGGAGAACATATCGATTACGCTTTATTGTTAGATGGTTTGAAAGCAGAGCGCGAACAAGGTA
Source organism: Parabacteroides sp. (assembly GCA_020026285.1). The sequence continues at coordinate 10,352 of JAHHQS010000078.1, forward strand.
TCACAATTGACGTAGCTTATAGATATTTCAGTACCAATAACAGAAAATTTATCATCGCAGATACTCCGGGACATGAACAGTATACTCGTAATATGATTACGGGCGGTTCAACAGCAAATTTGGCTGTTATCTTGGTGGATGCTCGTACTGGTGTGATAACTCAGACTCGTCGTCATTCTTATTTGGTTTCCTTATTAGGCATTCACCATGTCGTTTTAGCAGTAAATAAGATGGACTTGGTAAATTTTGACAAACAGGTGTTTGACAAAATTGTTTCAGATTATATGTCATTTGTAGAGCCATTAGGAATCGATGATGTTACTTGTATTCCTTTGTCAGCCTTGGATGGAGATAATGTTGTTGATAAAAGTGAAAGAACTCCTTGGTACGAAGGGCAGTCTTTGCTGGACTACTTGGAAACGGTTCCAATTGATAAAGATAGAAACTATGAAAACTTCCGTTTCCCTGTACAGTATGTATTGAGACCAAATCTGGATTTCCGTGGTTTCTGTGGTAAGGTGGCAAGTGGTGTTATCCATAAAGGTGATGAAATCATGGCTTTACCTTCAGGTAAGAAATCGAAAGTGAAGAGTATTGTTACTTACGAAGGAGAGCTGGATGAGGCTTATCCTCCAATGTGTGTAACGTTGACATTGGAAGATGAAATAGATGTTTCCCGTGGTGAAATGCTTGTTTGTCCGGATGATCTCCCTGAAGAAAAACGTTGCTTCGAAGCCATGTTGGTATGGATGGATGAAGAAGCTATGAATGTGAACAAGCAATTCTATTTGAAGCAGACAACTAATACAACTCGTGCTCGTATTGATAAGATCCGCTATAAGGTGGATGTTAATACAATGGAAAAATCGGCTGTTGAACATTTGGTCTTGAATGAAATAGGTAAGGTCGTTATTTCAACGAATAAAGAATTATTCTTCGATCCTTATGTCAAGAATAAACAAACAGGTTCGTTTGTTTTGATTGATCCTATAACAAATAATACAGCTGCTGTAGGTATGATACTGAATCCTGTTGATGATAATCAATTAGCTACTGAGTCAGAAAGTGGTGTGATTACATTAAATTTCGTGGAATTAGGAATCAAACCAGAACATTATGATGTTGTCGAAAAAGTTTGTAAGGAAATCGAGAGACAAGGTGTGGAATTGAGAATTATAAAATAAATATGAATATGTATAATCCTTCTTGATTTAGATTCCAAATTTAAATCAGGAAGGTCCTTTTAGATTAAAATAGTATGGGACTACTTCAATTTGATAAGTTGCCAATTAATACGTTGGTTGGTGCCGATTGGAAAACATTTCAGGAGGTAACCAGAAATCAGCAGATCGGTGACGAGTATAAATCTAAATTTAGATTAACGAAGGCTGTTTGCCGTTTATTGAGTTCTTTAAAACCAATAGAAGACCGTAGTTATGCAAAAATTGAAAATGAAACGATGGATATAGATCCGTTGTTTATTCTTGGGCATTGGCGTAGTGGAACAACTTTTGTTCATAATGTTTTTGCTTGTGATAAGCATTTTGGGTATACCACAACTTATCAGACCGTATTTCCTAATTTGATGTTGTGGGGACAGCCTTTCTTTAAAAAAAATATGTCATTTTTGATGCCAGACCATCGTCCGACTGATAATATGGAATTAAAAGTAGATTTGCCTCAAGAGGAAGAATTTGCGCTTTCAAACATGATGCCTTATACTTATTATAATTTCTGGTTCTTTCCTCAAAACATGATGGAATATTGTGATAAGTATTTATTATTTAATGCAATTACAGAAGAAGAACGCCAGATATTTATGAATACTTTCAAAAAGCTGGTACGAATCTCTTTGCATAATACAGGAGGTACTCAGTATTTAAGTAAAAATCCTCCCCATACTGGTCGTGTGAAGACATTACTGGAATTATTCCCTAATGCAAAATTTATATATTTAAAGCGTAATCCGTATACGGTTTTTGAAAGTACACGTAGTTTCTTTATCAATACAATCAAACCTTTGAAATTTCAATCTATTTCGGATGAAGAATTGATACAAAACTTTGTAGAAGTATATAAACGTTTGTTCTATAAGTTCGAAGAGGAAAAAGTTTTGATTCCTGAAGGTAATTTATATGAATTGAAGTTCGAAGATTTCGAACAGGATGCGTTTGATATAACTGAGGATATTTATAAACAATTAAACTTGCCTAATTTTGAAGAGTCAAAAAATAGTATTTCAGAATATCTGGGTAAGAAGAAAGGTTATAAAAAGAATAAATACAAATACGAAGAATCTACAATCCGAACGGTTGATGATAATTGGGGAATGGCCGTGGATAAATGGGGTTATTCAATTTAAAGAAATATAAAAATGAGACGATGTATTTATATTTGCTGGATGATTTTAAGTTTAAATCTTCTTGGATGGCAACTTAAAGCACAAAGTCTTCAGCAAAATCAGGAATCGAAAAAGAAAGAACGTGTAGAACCAATACCTTATGGAGATATGGAAAATTGGTTCGTTCGCGAAATAACCGAATCAAGAATAATTGGTGGAGCAAAGAAAATTCTTTATGAAATAGCTCCTTCTGATACATTGAAAGGTAACATCCCTTATTCTAATCGAGGTGGAAGTAATTGGGGTAATTCAAACGTAATGGCGAAAGTTGCCGGTATCGTTAAAACCAACGTGTCAGTTTTTCCTGAGAGAAGAGATAATGGATGGTGTGTCCGTATGGAAACTCGTATGGAAAAGGTGAAGGTTTTAGGTATCGTTGATATTGAGGTGGTTGCTGCTGGTTCATTATTCCTAGGAAAAATACATGAACCTATTCGGGGAGTCAAAAATCCTCAGAGTATGTTGCTGAGTGGAATACCTTTTACGAAACGTCCAAAAGCTGTCCGTTTTGATTACAAAGCTAAAGTGATGCCAGAAAACTGGCGAGTTTATAGTCCCGGATTAGGCCGTAAAAGTAAAATTCCTGGACAAGATTCATTGGCCGTTATTTTGATTTTGCAGAAAAGATGGGAAGATAAACAGGGTAACGTCTATGGTAAGCGTGTTGGTACAATGATAGAACGTTACTCGGAATCGACAAATGGGTGGGTAAATAATGCTACTTATCCAATTCTTTATGGAAATATAACATCTCATCCTTCCTATAAGAATTATATGCATATTCAGGATGAAAATCGATATACGGTAAATAGTAAAGGTGAAAGTGTTCCTATTAAGGAAATAGGTTGGGCTGAGGCTGATGAAACGCCAACACATATAATATTGCAATTCGTTTCAAGTCATGGCGGTGCTTATACAGGATCTATAGGGAATACGCTTTGGATTGACAATGTCAAATTAGTTTATTGATTTGAAAATAAGGATTAAAAGAAGTATATTGATATGTCAGCAGTGAAAGAAAAGATAGAGGCTTTAAGAAAGGAATTGGAATTGCATAATTACAACTATTATGTATTATCGAATCCAACTATTTCTGATAAAGAGTTTGATGATAAGATGAGAGAGCTGCAGGATTTAGAAACAGCTCATCCGGAATTTTTTGATTTGAATTCACCAACTCAAAGAGTGGGTAGTGATTTATCGAAAGAATTTGAACAGGTTGTACATAAATATCCTATGCTTTCGTTGGGTAATACTTATTCCGAAGATGAAGTGCGTGAATTTTACGAACGAACAGCTCGTGCCTTGAATGAACCTTTTGAAATAGTAGCTGAATTGAAATATGATGGAACTTCAATTTCCTTAATGTATGAAGAAGGACGTTTGGTCAGAGCGGTAACTCGTGGTGATGGAACTAAAGGTGATGATGTTACTGCTAATGTAAAGACAATTCGTTCTGTTCCTTTAAAACTTCTAGGAACAAATTATCCTAAACAGGTGGAAATAAGAGGGGAAATATTATTACCCTGGGCTGAATTTGACCGTTTGAATAAGGAACGTGAAGAGCAGGAAGAGACATTGTTTGCCAATCCTCGTAATGCTGCTTCTGGAACATTGAAATTACAGAATCCTAAAATTGTAGCAGCTCGAAAACTGGACGCTTATTTGTATTATGTGTTGGGTGAAGATTTGACTTCGGATACTCATTATGGAAATTTGGAAGCGGCTCGTAAATGGGGACTTAAAATTCCAGATGTCATTAAGATATGTCATAGTTTGCAGGATATATACGATTATATCAATTATTGGGATAAGGATAGAAAAAATCTACCTGTAGCAACTGATGGAATAGTATTAAAAGTAAATTCTATTCGTCAGCAGCGGAATTTGGGCTTTACAGCAAAAAGTCCTCGTTGGGCTATTGCTTATAAGTTTCAGGCTGAAAGGGCTGAAACTCGTTTGAATTCGATTTCATTTCAAGTGGGAAGAACGGGAGCTGTTACCCCAGTGGCAAATCTGGAGCCTGTGTTATTAGCTGGTACAGTTGTCAAGAGAGCATCTTTGCACAATGCTGATATTATTGAAGGCTTGGATCTTCATATAGGTGATATGGTATATGTGGAGAAAGGAGGTGAAATTATTCCTAAAATAGTAGGAGTAAATACTGAAGCTCGCAGTATCTTGATGGGAGATAAGGTGAAATTTATCAGTCGTTGTCCTGAATGTGGAACAAAACTAATTCGTATAGAAGGTGAGGCTGCTCACTATTGTCCGAATGAAGGTGGTTGTCCTCCTCAAATAAAAGGAAGGATTGAACATTTTGTAACTCGAAAGGCCATGAATATAAATATGGGACCTGAAACTGTTGAAGATTTATATGAAGTTGGTCTTGTGAAGAATGTTGCGGATCTCTATAATTTGAAGATGACTGATTTGTTAACATTGGAACGTTGGGCTGAAAAAAGTGCACGCAATCTGATGAAAAGTTTACGTGATTCGAAAGAGGTCCCTTTTGAACGAGTTTTATTTGCGTTAGGTATTCGTTATGTGGGTGAAACTGTTGCTAAAAGATTGGTACAGGTTTTTCATTCGATTGAACAGCTAAAGAATGCGAGCTTTGAGCAATTAGTGGCAGTCGATGAGATTGGGGATCGTATAGCACAAAGTGTGGTGGATTATTTCTCTGATGAAAAAAATATAGAAATCGTTGAACGTTTACAGGCTTACGGCTTGCAGATGTCTGTTTCGGAAGATGTTTTGGCTAATAGAACTGAAAAACTGAAAGGATTGATATTTGTGATTAGTGGAACATTTTCAAAACATTCTAGAGATGAATATAAGAAAATGATAGAACAGCACGGCGGAAAGAATAGCGGATCCGTATCTGGTAAGACTAATTATATTTTGGCTGGAGAAAATATGGGACCTGCCAAGTTGGAAAAAGCTGCCAAGTTGGGAGTTCAAATTATTGGTGAGGAAGATTTTCTGAAAATGATTGAAGAATGATATTGTCAGATTATTTCTTAAAGAAAAGGGTGCATTTGTTATTGGATCATCCAATTTCATCTCAGCGAAAATCATGTTCGTTTGAAAATGAAAACACGATTCTTTTGTTTTATTTGGATACTGATCGGGAAGAAGTGCTGGCTGCATTAGCTAAATTGAAACAAAAGAAGAATTGGAAACATGTCGTTTTTACGAAACGCAAGATTATAAAAGAAGAACAGACGTCTGCTGATACAATATGGGTAAAGGAATCACAATTGAATGTCTGGGGTTTCCCTTCTGATTCAGTTATTGATGAAGTGATGAATGTTAAAACTGAATTGTTGATTGATTTGACAAAGAGTGTTTGTTATCCTTTATTATATTTGATCTTGAAAAATCCGGCAGGAATAAAGGCCGGATTAAAAAAATCGTTAGGTGATATCTATGATTTTACACTTTCTGTAAATAAAAAAGAAGGATCTGCTTATATATTTCAACAAGTTGTATTTTATTTGCAAACAATCCGTAGAAAATAACGGATTTTTTCTATTTTTGCAAAGAGTAAAGAGATTTGTCAATTAAAAACATATGGCGGATATAAATTTAAAAGGAATGGGTGTAGCATTGATTACACCTTTCAAAGAAGATGAAAGCGTAGACTATGAAGCTTTAAGTCGGTTGGTAGATCATTTGTTACAGAATGGTGCGGATTATCTTGTCGTTTTGGGAACAACTGCTGAAACGCCAACATTGACTGAAGATGAAAAGAAAAAAATATTAGATTTAGTTATAACAAAGGTTCGTCATCGTATCCCTATTGTTTTAGGACTTGGAGGTAATTGTACCAAAGCGATTGTTGAAAAGCTAAAGACTGATAATTTTGATGATATAGATGCCATTCTTTCAGTTGTTCCTTATTATAACAAACCGTCACAGGAAGGAATTTATCAGCATTATAGTGCAATCGCTAGAGCAACAAAGCTCCCTGTTATTTTATATAACGTTCCTGGTAGAACAGGTGTAAATATGACAGCAGAAACGACTTTACGTTTGGCTCATGATTTTAAAAATATTATAGCGGTAAAGGAGGCTTCCGGAAATATAACTCAAATGGATGACATTATTAAGAATAAACCTAAAGATTTTAATGTGATTTCAGGAGATGATGGAATAACTTTCCCTTTAATTACGCTAGGAGCAATAGGTGTGATTTCTGTAATTGGAAATGCATTGCCTCGCGAATTTAGTAAAATGGTTCGTCTGTCTCTTGCTGGTGATTATGAAAATGCGAGAACCATTCATCATCGTTTCACTGAATTATTTAGTTTGTTGTTTGTTGATGGAAATCCTGCAGGTGTAAAAAGTATGTTAAGTATGATGGGATTTGTTGAAAATAAACTTCGTTTACCATTGGTACCTACCAGAATTGTCACTTACGAAAAAATTCGTCATGTCTTGCAGGAATTAAGCATCAAGTGCTGATTCGTTTTAAGAGAAGACAAGTAATTTATATTCAATATATTTAGAAGGAATACTTTAGAATCTTTCTTTTGTGGATTATCTCTCAAAAAGGAAGATTCTAAAGTATTTTTATTTTATAGAGATCTGTGAAAATGAAAATCGACGACGCTGTTAATAGTATATTTAGTGGAATTGATGGTTTATGAAAAAATATAGAATGAATAAAAACTGACAAATAAATTTGTTTAATAAAAAAATATAACTACCTTTGCACCGCAATCGAGAAAAATGGCTCGCTAGCTCAACTGAATAGAGCATTTGACTACGGATCAAAAGGTTATAGGTTTGAATCCTATGCGAGTCACATAATGTAATAATATTTATTGGCTCGCTAGCTCAACTGAATAGAGCATTTGACTACG
>JAHHQS010000079.1 GCA_020026285.1 Parabacteroides sp.
GAATATATGATTACTTATTTGATTATAGCTGTAACTTGTGTCGTTTCTTATATTTGTTTTGGAAATCAGTCAATGGCCAATAAACTGGCATTAAGTCCGTATCAAGTAATTCATCGGAAAGAATGGTATCGGGTGATTTCACATGGTTTTGTTCATGCAGATATGACTCATCTTTTGGTAAATATGTTTACTTTCTGGTCATTCGGTACTTACATGGAACAATATTACGACTACGTCGGATTAGGATCCTGGGCATATCTCTTATTATACTTCGGAGGAATGATATTTGCTTCATCTTTAGATCTGTCAAAGCATAAGGATAATCCCTATTATCTGTCAATAGGAGCATCAGGGGCTGTTTCAGCCGTATTGTTTACTTCTATATTTTTCAATCCCTGGGGAAAGATATATTTCTTTGCAATACTCCCTATACCAGGAATTGTATTTGGTATTATCTATTTGTATTATTGTCAGTATATGGCTAAGAGATCGGGAGATCATATCAATCATAATGCTCACTTTCTGGGAGCCTTGTTTGGATTTCTGTTACCGGTATTATTAAAACCTTCATTAATCAACTTGTTTATAGGTGCGTTATTAGGATGATGAATAAACGAATTTTAGCTTTAGCGATACCTTCCATTATATCAAATATTACTGTTCCTCTGTTAGGATTGGTCGATGTGTCCATTGTTGGTCATCTTGGATCGGCAGCTTACATTGGTGCCATAGCAGTAGGAGGAATGTTATTCAGTATGATTTACTGGGTTTTTGGATTCCTTCGTATGGGAACGAGCGGAATGACTGCTCAGGCTTATGGACGAAGAGATCTGTACGAAGTCGCTATGCTTTTTGTCCGTTCTGTAGGGATAAGTTTCGGACTCGCATTCTTGTTGATCCTGTTACAAAAGCCGATATTGTTTGTTGCTTTTCAACTGATTGATACGACTCCGGCTATTCAGGAACTGGCTTCGCTTTATTTCAGTATCTGTATTTGGGGAGCTCCGGCTGTTTTAGGATTATATAGCTTTTCCGGCTGGTTTGTAGGAATGCAGAATTCCCGTTTCCCAATGTATATTGCGATTGTACAGAATATCGTGAACATTCTTTCAAGTTTGTTTTTTGTCTTCGTCTGGAATTTAGGAGTAGCCGGTGTTGCATTAGGAACATTAATAGCTCAGTATAGCGGATTACTGATGGCATCGGCATTGTGGTTCTATTTCTATCGCCGACTTTGGAAGAAAATTATCTGGAAAGCTTGGGGACAGTATGAGGCAATGCGTTCCTTCTTCCGTTTGAACAGGGATATCTTTTTTCGAACCATGTGTTTGTTGGCAGTAACCACCTATTTTACTTCACGAGGAGCTGAGCAAGGTGAAGTCATCCTGGCTGTTAATACATTGTTGATGCAGCTGTTTACGTTGTTCTCCTATATTATGGATGGTTTTGCTTATGCCGGTGAGGCTTTGACAGGACGTTATATCGGAGCCCACAATAAAAAGGAATTATATCACATGATTCGTAATCTGTTTTTCTGGGGATTCGGACTTGCAGCAGCTTTTACCTGTCTGTATGCGATAGGAGGTACACCATTTCTTGGTTTACTGACCAACGAAGCAAATGTATTAGAGGCAGCTGCCGATTATTTCTATTGGGTGCTGGCCATACCTTTATGTGGTGTGGCTGCTTTTGTGTGGGATGGTGTTTATATTGGTGCAACAGCTTCCCGGCAAATGCTTAATTCAATGTTTGTGGCATCGGCAAGCTTTTTCGTGATTTATTTTCTGTTTTATCAGGAGCTGGGAAATCATGCTTTGTGGCTGGCTTTTATTGTTTATCTTTTTCAAAGAGGTGCTGTACAAACATTTCTTGCGAAAAAGATTCTTATACAATCTGTAGGATGAATTGAAATAGATTATCTAATTTTGTACGCTTAAAATAGAAAGAATATATTTGATGATTGAAGGTAATCGTTTAGGCAGATTGATTCTGCTGTTATTGCTTACATTTATATTTTGTTGTGTATTCTATTATATCCCTGAACAAATATTGGGAATACCTGTAAAACGGGTTGATTTGTTTTCGGATTTGCGGAATCAGTCGAATATTGCAGCAATAGATACAATACAACAAACTTGGTTAGAGGAAGATACTTTGCAGGTCGATTCAGCAGCCTTGCAGAAACTGGCAGAAGAAAAAGCCGGTATTGATTCTTTGGCTCTTGCTTTGAGGGATTCATTATACAAAGCTTTATATGCCGTAGAGGGAGCTGATTCTTTAGGAACTCATATCGAAGATTATTCTGTAGGACATATCGGTTTGAACCGTTTTTTTACTGCTTTGCGCAATCGTGCAGAGTTGAATCGTCCTGTTCGTATTGGTGTGATGGGTGATTCCTTTGTAGAAGGTGATATATTGGTAGCCGATCTTCGTTCTTTGATGCAGAAGAAATTTGGAGGTCGTGGAGTTGGTTTCGTGCCAATAGCTTCTCCTGCTGCACAATATCGTCCAACTGTGAAGATGTTGCAGAAAGGATGGAAAACTTGGTCGATGTTATCTGATCATGAACATAAGTATGTACTTTCTTGTATGACTTTCGAACCGGAAGAATCATCTGTTTCCATATCCGTGGAAGCTACAAATAAATTCCCTGAATTGGATTCCGTTTCAACAATCAAGTTTATTTATGAAAAAAATCAGAACGCAAGAATGCACCTGAAATTGAATGAAACAGATTCTTTACTGGTTAATCTGGCTTCATCAGGGAGAATAGAGCAATATGAATATTCGGGTAAGGGCATTCATAAAGCAGATTTCTTGTTTACCAATGCCGATGGTCTTAGGGCTCTTGGGGTAGCTATGGAAGATAAACAGGGAGTAGTGGTTGATAATTTCTCTTTACGTGGTAATTCCGGTTTGATACTGGAACGACTTGATTCGTCTTATTGTCAGGAGTTCAATTCTATCCGTCCATACGATTTGATTATTTTACAATATGGTTTGAATGTCGCCAGTGATAGTGTACTTCATTATGGATGGTATGGAAAACGAATGGAAAAAGTAATTCATCATGTCAGGAAGTGTTTCCCGACAGCCGATGTGTTATTGATGGGAGTTTCTGATCGAAGCAGACAGGAGAATGGTTCTTTCTATACAATGCCTTCTGTTTTGGCTTTGATGCATGCTCAGCGACAGGCAGCGAAGAGATCAGGTATTACATTCTGGAATACTTTCGGTGCCATGGGTGGAAAAAACAGTATGGTCAAATATGTAGAAAACAATTGGGCAAGCAAGGATTATACCCATCTTGGTTTTGGTGGAGGACGAAAGCTTGCCAAGGTGTTGATGAATGCATTTATGATGGAAATGGAGTTTTACGACAATGCGGAACAGGAATAAGAAGATGAAAGGTTTTTTGACGTTGGTTGTTGTGATGTTAATTTCTTCTGTAGGAGCACAGTCTTTATTTACATCACATTCTTCAAATAAAAAAATAGAGAGTATCAAGGATACTACCATTTGTCTGGTTGAATTGCCTTTGGCTTTGCCTGGAATGTTGGTGGAAGGTCGCGATACTTTGCAATTCCCTTCAGACACTATCAATTTCCCGTTAAAAAATTTCTTTGCTGTACTTGATTCTTTAAAGGCTGGTAAAGATACTGTTTTGACTATTGTTCATTTAGGTGATTCACATATTCAGGCTGGTGAATATAGTGGGAAAATGATGCGGTTGTTACAGCATGAATTTGGTAATGCCGGCCGTGGCTGGATTGCACCGTTCAAATTGAATCATACAAATGAACCGAGTGATTATTTTATTAAATCGTCATTGAACCAATGGGTCGGTGGACGTATAACTCAGAGAAAAAGAAAAACATCTGTTGGTATGGGAGGTATTGGTGTAAAATCAAATTCTCCCTCTATTAATCTGAATATACAAATTGCTCCCAGAAATGGAGCTGGATATTCTTTCAATCAGGCTATCTTATATCGAAGATATAATTCTATGCCGATGCTTCCAACGGATGCAAGTAAAAATATAACAAAAGCTTCATTGGGTGAAGCAGAAGCTTTTGCAGGAGTGAAAGCTGATACGTTCCGTCTGAGTCGTCAGGCTGATACTTTATTATTGCATAGTACACGGCGTAAACAGGGTACGGATAATCTGCTTCCGGTTTCTTCATTTAATAATACTTATTACGGCTTTTCGTTGACTAATGGGAATCCAGGGATCCTATATCATGGAATAGGTGTGAACGGTGCCATGTTTTACAATTATACAGATGAGGAATATTTGCAGCGTCTGGCTTTATTACATCCTCAGTTGATGATTATTTCGTTAGGAACGAATGAAACGTTTGGTCGTAATTTTTCCGGAATAGAATTTAGTGTTCAAGTACATACTTTCCTCTCATTATTGAAGAAGGTTATGCCGGATGTCGAAATTGTATTAACTACTCCTCCGGAATGTTATCGGCGATTCTATGTAAAAAAGAAGCGCGTTTATAAAAGAAATATGAATACCGAGAAAGCTGCTGCAGCTTTAAAACAGATTGCAAAAGAAGAAGGTATTGTTTGTTGGGATTTATTTGGTGCAACGGGTGGAGCCAATTCTTGCAGAAAATGGTATACACAGAATCTGCTGGGACGAGATCGGATCCATTTTACGCAGCGCGGTTATAATGATCAGGGTGTAATGTTATATAGAGCATTAATGAATGCTTATAATCAGCATCTGAAAGATAAAAAAGAAGTATCCAATCAGGGTAAAGAAAATTAATTATGAGCTTACTTACAATAAATACAGGACTATTCGAAGGTCTTTCATGGGATAAATTAGGTGATTTATTGGTATACAATCCGGATGCTCCCATGTTGTTCAGCAGTGGATTATTCTTCTGTCTGTTCTGTATCTTCTCTCTTCTCTATTTCCTTCTTCGAAAGAATACATTGGCTCGCATAATTTATGTGACAGTCTTTTCATTGTATTTCTATTACAAAAGTAGCGGTCTATGGTTTGGACTGCTTATTTTTACAGCAAGTTCGGATTTTCTGATTGCTCGAATCATGACGGGCTTTAATGATGTCTGGAGAAAGAAGTTAATGGTTACATTAAGCCTTTGTATAAATCTGGGAATGTTAGGTTATTTCAAGTATTTTAATTTCCTGCGTGACCTGGGGGCTTCTTTCTTGCGAGAGATGGGAACATTGTTTAATTATCTTCCATGGCAATCATTGGAAATAGAACGACTGGATATATTCCTGCCTGTGGGTATTTCATTTTTTACATTCCAGAGTATCAGTTATGTAATAGATGTTTATCGGGGAAGAATTACTCCGTTAAATCGTTGGATTGATTATCTGTTTTATGTTTCCTTCTTCCCTCAGCTGGTGGCAGGTCCGATTGTGAGAGCAAGAGATTTTATTCCGCAGATTTATCGGAATCCGATGGTGACGCATAAGGAATTTGGAGAAGGTTTATTTCTGATAATATGTGGCCTTTTCAAAAAATGTGTTATATCCGATTATATCAGTCTGAATTTTGTAGATCGAATATTCGATGCTCCGACATTATATACAGGATTAGAAAATCTAATGGGAGTATACGGTTATACATTGCAAATCTATTGTGATTTTTCCGGTTATTCAGATATGGCAATCGGTATTGCTCTTTTATTAGGATTCCGTTTTAATATAAACTTTGATTCTCCTTATCAGTCGGCTACCATAACTGAATTCTGGCGCCGCTGGCATATATCTTTGTCGAGCTGGTTGAAAGATTATTTGTATATATCATTAGGCGGTAATCGGAAGGGAAAGACTCGTACTTATATCAATCTGTTTCTTACCATGCTTTTAGGCGGTTTGTGGCATGGAGCTTCTATGCGTTTTATTCTTTGGGGAGCTTTGCATGGCGTGTCATTAGCTATTCATAAAGCAGTGATGGCTTATTTCCCAAGCTTTAAGAAGGTTGGAGCAGAAATGACAAAGACGCGTCGTTTCATAGGAATTCTAATAACATTCCATTTGGTTTGTTTTGGATGGATTCTGTTCCGTGCAGAATCCATGCAGAAGGTGGGTGAAATATTGATGCAGATTGGAACAACTTTCCATCCGGAAGTTTTTGTACAGTTTGTAACTGGATATAAAGGCGTATTTACGTTGATGGTTATAGGTTATTGTTTCCATTTCGTCCCTAAAAAGGTTGAAATGAAATTGCAGGAAATATTAACTCAGTCTCCATTAATTGTACAGGCTTTGGTTTTGGCTTTATCAATTCTTCTGGTTATTCAATTTAGAAGTGCGGGAGTGCAGCCTTTTATATATTTCCAGTTCTAGTCTGATATTATTCCTAAATATACATGTCATGTTGATCTTTGTAAATCTATTGATATAAAAAATATTAGGAGAATATTAAAAATACAGACATATTAAATTATCTTTGTACTATAAAATATCATAAATAAATAAATTCATGTCTGATAGTGTAGTTATTATACCAACTTATAACGAAAAGGAAAATATCGAAAATATTATACGAGCTGTTTTTGGTTTGGAGAAAGAGTTTCATATTTTGATTATTGATGATGGTTCTCCTGACGGAACAGCAGATATTGTGAAATCTTTGCAAAAAGAGTTTGCCGATCGTTTGTTTATGGTTGAACGTTCAGGAAAACAAGGCCTGGGAACAGCGTATATTTGTGGTTTTAAATGGGCTATAGAACATAAATATGATTTTATTTTTGAAATGGATGCAGACTTCAGTCATAATCCAAAAGATTTACCACGTTTGTATGCTGCATGTACTGAACAAGGAGGTGATGTAGCAATTGGTTCTCGTTACTGTAACGGAGTTAATGTGGTGAATTGGCCGTTAGGTCGTGTACTAATGTCATATTATGCGTCTGTATATGTTCGTTTTGTTACAGGCATGAAGATTCATGATACAACAGCCGGATTCAAATGTTATCGCAGAAGAGTTCTCGAAACAATTGAATTGGACAAAATTCATTTCAAAGGATATGCTTTCCAGATTGAAATGAAATTTACTGCTTATAAGTGTGGTTTCAAATTAGTAGAAGTTCCTATTATATTCATTAATCGTGTTCTAGGTACTTCTAAAATGAATTCATCTATTTTTGGTGAGGCTTTGTTTGGCGTGTTGAAATTAAAATGGTGGAGCTTATGGCGTAAATATCCTAAAGCTTGACATATAAGGATTATAAAAAATAAATTATTATGAAATTGGGATTTTGGTGTCTGGCTGCGTCATTGTGTATGATGGTCAGCTGTAACAATGGACAGGCAAATAAAACCGATCAGAAAGAAAATAGCAGTTCAGAACAGACTGCTTCTGGAAATCATGATTGTTGTAAAGGACGTCATCACAATCATGAAGGTCATAACCATGGACAAAATGGTTGTTGTTCCGAAGCAATGAATCAGTTGACTGAACAAGAAAAGGCTGATGGATGGAAATTGCTTTTTGATGGAAAAACGACAAATGGCTGGCGTGGTGCTCATAAAACATCGTTCCCAGAACATGGTTGGAGCATCAAAGATGGTGTTTTGATTGTTGAAGCTTCTGATGGAAGTGAATCTACCAATGGTGGAGATATCGTAACTGTTAACCAGTATTCTGCATTCGAACTGAGTGTTGATTTCAAAATAACAAAAGGTGCTAACAGTGGTATCAAATATTTTGTGACAGAAAAAGAAGCTCAGTCTGGTTCTGCCTATGGCTTGGAGTTCCAGATTCTTGATAATGCCAATCATCCGGATGCAAAGAAATTTACTTCTGTAGAAGGTAGTCGTACATTGGCTAGCCTTTATGATATGAAAAAAAGTGAAAATGTTTCTTTCAAAGGTGTTGGCGAATGGAATACAGCAGTTGTTAAAGTTTTCCCTGACAATCATGTTGAACATTGGTTGAATGGACAGAAAGTCTTGGAATATGAACGTGGTAGTCAGGCTTTCCGTGAATTAGTGAAAGGAAGCAAATATGCTGATCCTAAATATAATACATCTGGCGCATTCGGTGAAGCTAAAGAAGGACATATCCTTTTGCAGGATCATGGAGATCAGGTGTTTTTTAAAAATATCAAAATTAAAGAATTGAAAAAATAATACGTATAGTGGTATTTTGTAATTGAAATATCAAAAGTTTTATAAATCCGTTCTGAAGAAACCTACTCTACAGAGCGGATTTATGTTTTTTGTTATGTTTTGTCGAGTGAAAAATATCGGAATAGGGAAATACCTGTTTTTATTATTGGTACTTTGTTGTACTTTTTTTGTCAATAATGATGCTATCTTTGTTGACATTATGGAATCGCGTAATATGATTACTGCGCGTGAGATGGTGTATGACAATAATTGGCTGACTCCAACGATGAACGGGACTCTTCGTTTAGAAAAACCTCCTTTACCAACCTGGATCTCTGCTGTTGTTGAATATATTAGTCCGGATAATTTAGGTTTGCAACGGGCTATGGCTGGATTGGCTGCCATATTATTGGCATTCTATCTTTATTTGTTGGCCAAAGAACTGATTCGTGATAAGTTATATGCATTCGTTTCTGTATTGGTTCTATGTACATCCTATAATATTGTTTTGATGGGGCGAACAGCTTCGTGGGATATTTATTGCCATGCATTTATGTTAATGGCAATCTATTATTTATATAGAATCTTTCAATCAGAAAAAGCTAAAGGTGAATGGTTCGTAGGAACAGGAGTCGCTTTGGGATTGTCTTTTTTAAGTAAGGGACCTGTCTCTTTCTTTGCTTTGCTATTGCCGTTTCTTTGTGCTTACTTTTTAATATATCACAGGAGCGATATATTAAAAGGAAAATGGAAAGGTTTGTCATTGGCCATGTTCTTGTTATTGGCAATAGGAGGCTGGTGGTATATTTATATCTATGTATATCATCCGGAAATGGCCGAATATGTATGGAATAAGGAATCATCATCTTGGAGTAATAAGAATGTTCGTCCGTGGTATTATTATTGGAAGTTTTTCCTGGAAACAGGAGCTTGGGCTATTCTGGTTATTTTTACATGGTTTGTTCCTTTTTGGAAGAAAAGATTATCTGAAAATACGAAGCCTTATTTGTTAGTTGTAAGTTGGATGTTTTTTGTTGTTATTTTCCTTTCCTTTATGCCAGAGAAGAAAATGCGTTATTTATTGCCGGTATCTATTCCTGCAGTATTAAGCGTTTCTTGTCTTTTCTATTATTGGATAAGAAAAATGAATTCAGAGGATAAACTGGCTCGATTGATGTATCGGTTAAATGGAGGACTTCTTACTGTTGTCGTATTCTGTTTACCGGTTCTTCTGTATTGGTTCATGCTGAAGGAAGAACGGATTTCGTTAGGTAGTTTTTGTTTGAATTCATGTCTGTTATGGATTGTAGCTTTGTGGATGTTCTTTTCAGTAAAACAGGTGAAAGCATTATCTTTTCTTGGTAGTGTCGTGGCCTTGTTTACTATGGCGGAAATTTTTTTAATGCCATATATCGGAAGTTTTGTTGCGAATCCAGAGAAGAAAAGTATAGCAAATACTCGTCAGATTGAAGAACTCAAATCAATTCCTTTTTATTATCCGGCAGGTGATTCTGTTCGGATAGAAATGGTTTATGCAGCTTATAAGAAAATTGAGAAAATAGATCTGAACGATTCAGTAAAGGTGAAGGCTTTATTGCCTATTGCTTTGGTGTATGGAGTGGATTTTAAATTGGTTTATCCGGAATGGATTAAAAATAATGCTGTGGTAGAGCCAATAGATATATATGATGATAATCCCTGGCCGAAAGGTCATAGACTATATAAGTCTGATTTTATAAAGTGTCTAACAATTATTCGTAATAAGTAGAATGAATAAAACTTCTGATTATACATTGACAATACTGGTTCCGGTTTATAATGAAGAAGACAATATGCAGTCTTTGGAAGATAAACTCTCTGAATATATCAAGCATTCTTCAGTGAAATCATGTGTGTTGTTTGTCAATGACGGTTCAACAGACAATAGCTTGGAACGGATGATGGATATTTGTAATCGTCTGCCTCACTTTTTCTATTGTAATTTGAAACGAAACGGTGGATTAAGTACGGCAATGAAAGCTGGTATTGATCAAGTGGAATCTAAATTGCTTGGTTATATCGATGCCGATTTACAGACTGTTCCGGAAGATTTTGAAAAATTATTACCATTTACAAACGAATTTCAATTGGTAATGGGGATACGTGCAAAACGGAAAGATTCCTTTTTCAAAAATCTTCAATCTAAAATAGCGAATGGCTTTCGTCGGAGAATGACTGGTGATCAGGCTACTGACACTGGTTGTCCGTTGAAGATTGTTCATACAGATTGTGCGAAGAAGATTCCTTTCTTTAAGGGAATGCATCGTTTCCTTCCTGCCTTGATATTATTGCAAGATGGAAAAATGAAAGAAGTACCGGTTCAACATTTTCCACGTGTGGCTGGTGTTTCTAAATATCATTTATGGAATCGACTGATTTCTCCTTTCGTGGATTGTTTTGCTTATCGATGGATGAAGAAACGGTATATTAATTATCAGATAGATAATAGTAATCTGTAAGAAATGTCTGAATAATGGAAGTGTATTTAATAGGGTTGATAGCTCAAGCCTTTTTCTCAGCCAGAATGTTTATACAATGGATTCTGTCGGAAAGACAGAAAAAAATAGTATCTCCGGCTCTCTATTGGATATTTAGTTTGATTGGAGCTTATTTACTATGTATATATGGTTGGTTGCGAAATGACTTCTCTATTATTTTGGGACAATTCATCTCATACTATATTTATATATGGAATTTGAAAGAGAAAGGATTATGGAAGAAATTATCTCTGATGTTGCAGGTCCTGCTGGTTTTGACACCAATTGCTGCTGCTGCTTTCATATTAAAGGACTGGAGTTCTTTTGTCGATTCCTTTTTCAAGGATGAAAATATTCCTTTGTGGCTAATCATAATGGGGTCTTTAGGACAGATTATTTTTACACTAAGGTTTGTTTATCAATGGTATATTTCCAGAAAGCAGGGAGAATCATTATTGCCTGTCAATTTCTGGATTATTAGTTTGATTGGTTCTTTTACAATTGTGTTATACGGTTTGATTCGTCTTGATCCTATTTTGATTTTAGGACAGGCAACAGGTCTTATTGTATATGGCCGTAATATTATAATTGGAAAGCGTGAGAAACGGAGGAGTGAATAGAAAATGAAGATATTAGTTACAGGAGTTGCCGGATTTATCGGTTCGTTTTTGGCAGAATCTTTATTGAAACGAGGTGATGAAGTTGTCGGTTTGGATAATTTGAACGATTATTATTCTGTGGCATTAAAGGTGGATCGTTTAAAAAGACTTGGCATAGATTGGACGGATGATCAAGAATATGCCGATAGTATCCTTTATGATAAGTTCCGTTTCTGGAAATTAGATCTTTCAGATAAAGAAGGAATAGCAAATTTGTTCGAACGTGAAAAATTCGATATCGTTTGTAATCTGGCTGCACAGGCTGGGGTCAGATATTCGATAGAAAATCCGGAATCTTATATCCAGTCAAATATTGTTGGCTTCTTACATATATTGGAAGGATGCAGAAATACGAATGTCAAACATTTCGTTTATGCCAGTTCCAGTAGTGTTTATGGAATGATGGATCATGTGCCTTTCAAAGAAACTGATCAGGTCGACAAACCGGAAAGTTTGTACGGAGCGACCAAGAAAGCAGATGAATTGATGGCATATTCATATAGTAAATTGTTCTCTTTGCCGACAACTGGATTACGTTTTTTTACAGTTTATGGACCATGGGGAAGACCAGATATGGCTCCGAATTTGTTTTTAAAGGAAATTATGACAAAAGGAACAATTCAAGTGTTTAATCATGGTGATATGCAACGAGATTTTACGTATATTGCAGATGTAATTGATGCAACACTAAAAGTAATAGATAATCCTTCACAGGAAAAGATTCCTTACAGAATCTATAATGTGGGAAATTCATCACCAGTTGCCTTAATGGATTTTATTCATTTATTAGAGTCTCATGCCGGTCATACAGTGAATAAAGTCTTTAAAGAGATGCAGCCAGGAGATGTGAAAAAGACATATGCTGATACATCTTTACTTGAAAAAGATGTTCACTATAGGCCGTCGACTTCCATTGAGGAGGGAACGAGGTCGTTTTACAATTGGTATGTTTCATATTATACAAAAAACGTTTTAAAATAACATGAATGATTCCGTAATACCTTATGCATTATTGTGCTTTACTTCATTTTTTACATTGATAAATCCGTTAGGAACAATGCCGGTCTTTTTATCAATGACTATCGGCATGACTCAGAAGGAACGAAAAAAGATCATATTAAAGGCGACATTGGTGTCTTCGTTGATTATGATATCGTTCACCATTTTTGGACAGTATTTATTTCAAGTTTTTGGTTTGTCTACAAATGGTTTCCGAATAGCAGGAGGAATTATCATAATGAAAGTCGGATATGATATGCTTCAGGCTCATTACACTCATGTGAAATTGAATGAAGAGGAAAGAAATACGTATATTGATGATATTTCAATTACTCCGTTAGCTATTCCGATGTTATGCGGACCGGGAGCAATAGCAAATGGTATTGTGTTAATGGAAGATGCTGAAACGCTTTTTAAGAAAGTCTTATTGATATCTATTATATTGTTTGTCTTTTTATTGACAGGTTGTATCCTTCGCGCTTCAACGAAACTTGTGAAATGGATGGGCGATACAGGAAATAATGTGATGATGAGGTTGATGGGGTTGATTTTGATGGTTCTGGCTGTTGAATGCTTTGTAAGTGGGGCAAAACCGATTATGATTGATATTATTCGGCAGGCTACAGTTGGATAATCAATAAGAATATTTAACTTTAAAGAGAATATTGAAATTGAACATTTTTATTTTGTGATATGTTATATTTTATATAAAACGTTTAGGGGAAATAAGGTCTTGTCTAAACGTCCCAATAGTTTGTTGAACATTAAATGTGAAGGCCATGGGAACAAAGAAAAATTTTATACTTGATACGAATGTCATTTTACATGACTACAAGTGCATTGAGAATTTTCAAGAGAATGATATTTATCTTCCGATTGTTGTTTTAGAAGAGTTGGATCGTTTCAAAAAAGGTAGTGAACAAATCAATTATAACGCACGTGAATTTGTCCGCGAGTTGGATGCGATTACTTCAAATGACTTGTTTACAAAAGGAGCGTCGCTTGGTCCTAATCAGGGAATGCTTCATATCGTTGTAAGTGATACATATGAAGAAGAAGTTGCAAAGGCTTTTACTACAAAAACGGCAGATCATAAAATATTATCTTGTACGTTATCAGTAGCGAAGAAATTCCCGGATATGAAGACTATTCTGGTTACAAAGGATGTCAATCTGAGGATGAAAGCTCGTTCACTTGGTATTAAGGTGGAAGATTATAATACGGATAAAGTAACGAATGTAGATATCTTTGAGAAATCACAAGAAACCTACGAAGGTGTTGATCCGGATTTGATAGATGAGATGTATTCAAAAGCAGGTGAAATTAATGCTACAGAGTTGGATTTCTGTGACAAACTGGTCCCGAATGAATGTTTCATCCTGAAGAGTTCTCGAAATTCGATATTGGCTCGCTTTAATCCATTTACAGACAAGATAAAGAGAGTTGACAAGACGAATAATTATGGTATTCAGCCTCGAAATGCAGAACAGAGTTTCGCTTTTGAAATACTGAATGATCCTGAAATCAAGTTGGTCGCTTTGACTGGTAAGGCCGGAACAGGAAAGACTTTATTGGCCTTGGCTTCAGCATTAAAGCAGGCTGATGAATTTAAACAGATTCTTTTGGCTCGTCCGATAGTTGCTTTGGCAAACAAGGATTTGGGCTTTTTGCCAGGAGATGAAAAACAAAAGGTCGCTCCTTATATGCAGCCGTTGTTTGACAATCTGAATGTGATTAAAGGACAGATACCAGTGAACGGACCGGATGCCCGTAAGCTGGAGGAAATGCAAAAGAGTAATCAATTGGTGATCGAAGCATTAGCTTTTATTCGTGGTAGAAGTTTGTCGGAAACATATTGTATCATCGATGAAGCACAGAATCTGACACCTCACGAAATAAAAACAATCATCACACGTGCCGGTGAAGGAACGAAGATGGTTTTCACAGGAGATATTCAGCAGATTGATTCTCCTTATTTGGATGCACAAAGTAATGGCCTGGCTTATATGGTTGATAAGATGAAAGGTCAGAATTTGTTCGCTCATATTAATTTGGTAAAAGGAGAGCGAAGTCAGTTGTCTGAATTGGCATCCAATTTATTATAAAATTAATCATTTCATTAGCCTTGGATTGAAAATCCGAGGCTGATGTATTACTAATAACATTTGCCTTTATAGGCTTTTTAATTTTTTTATGAAATCGGATATTGAAATTGCAAGAGAAACTTCGTTAGTTAATATCAACGAAGTCGCTACAAGGTTAGGAATCCCAGAAGATGAAGTCCAGAACTATGGAAAGTACATGGCCAAAGTACCACTTCATTTGATTGATGAAGAAAAAGTTAAAGCTCATAATTTGATTCTGGTAACTGCTATTACACCAACTAAATCAGGAATTGGAAAAACGACTGTATCAATCGGTCTGGCTTTAGGCCTGAATCGATTGGGAAAGAATGCTGTTGTCGCCTTGCGTGAACCTTCTTTAGGTCCATGTTTCGGTATGAAAGGAGGAGCAGCAGGTGGAGGTTATTCACAGGTTTTACCTATGGAGAATATTAACTTACATTTTACGGGTGATTTTCATGCGATAACTTCTGCTCATAATATGATTACAGCGTTATTGGATAATTATCTTTATCAGAATCGTAGTACAGGTAAAGGATTAAAAGAAATCAAGTGGAAACGGGTATTGGACGTAAATGACAGAAGTCTTCGTTGCATTGTGACAGGTTTAGGTCCTAGCGTGAATGGTATTCCAACTGAAAGTGGTTTTGATATTACTCCAGCTTCGGAAATTATGGCCATATTGTGCCTTGCTTCTGATTTAGAAGACTTGAAACGTCGTATTGGTAATATTTTATTAGGCTTTACATATGATGATAAGCCTTTCACTGTTAAAGATCTTGGTGTTGAAGGTGCAATTACTGTCCTTTTGAAAGATGCACTTTCTCCAAATTTGGTTCAGACGACAGAAAATACACCAGCTTTTGTTCATGGCGGTCCGTTTGCTAATATTGCTCATGGTTGTAATTCTGTTTTGGCTACAAAGCTGGCTCTTACTTATGGAGATTATGCTATTACAGAAGCAGGATTCGGTGCTGATCTTGGAGCAGAGAAATTCTTTAATGTAAAGTGTCGCAAGTCTGGCTTATGTCCAAAAGTAACTGTCATTGTTGCTACGGCTCAGAGCTTGAAATTGCATGGTGGTGCTCCAGAAAAAGAAATCAAACAGCAGAATCTGGAAGCTTTGCAGAAAGGATTCAAGAATCTTGACAGACATATCGAAAACATGCGTCAGTTTGGTCAGCAGGTGATTGTTACTTTTAATCGTTTTGCAGAAGATACCGACGAAGAAATTGCATTGATTGAAGCGCACTGTAAGGAAGTTGGCGTTTATTTCGCATTGAATACAGTCTTTGCCGAAGGAGGTAAAGGAGGAGAAGATTTGGCTCGCCTGGTTGTCGATGTTATTGAAAATCATCCATCAGGACCAATGAAGTTTATTTATGCGGATGAAGATTCTGTTCGTACAAAAGTAGAGAAAGTAGCTAAGAATCTTTATAAGGCTTCAAGTGTAACTTATACAAACTTGGCTGAAAAGAAGTTGAAGCAGATTGAAGAATTGGGTATTTCTCATTATCCTATTTGTATAGCCAAGACTCAATATTCTTTCTCTGCCGATCCAAAAGCATATGGCGCAGCAGAAGGTTTTGAATTAACAGTTCGTGATGTCGTTATTAATAACGGAGCGGAAATGATTGTCGTTATCATGGGTGAAATCATGCGTATGCCAGGTTTGCCAAAAGTTCCGCAGGCACAGCATATTGATATTGTAAATGGCTTGATTGAAGGATTAAGTTGATATAGTAACGATAAGTAAAAAAGAAACACCGATTAAGTATTACTTAACCGGTGTTTTTTAATAAATTGTGTTTCTCTTAAATCTGATTGTAATAATCGGTCAGTTTTTCTGGAGATACATTTGCTGCAATAATGACTCCTTTTTCGTTGATTAAAAAGTTCCTCAAACCTTTTTCCAGTTTGTACTTCTTAAAGACTTCAGACCGTTGTCCTTCCTTTTCCTGCAACTGAGCTGTTTCTTTTAATTTGTCCGTCTCGATAGTTGCTTCAAAAACCGATGTGATTTCATCTAAAGAGATGGAATACATGGCCAAGTTGACGGAAGAAGCATTCAACTTGTTTACTTCATTCCATAACTGAACGTTTCTGGCTCTTGATTCAGCATCGTATGCTGCCCAAAAATTAACCAAAGTATAACGTCCATCCTGGTTTTGAAAATGAATCTCTTCATTTTCATTTTCATTCAAAACTATTCTCGGAGCAAGGTCACCAGGATTAGCGCCTTCGGTTGGCTTTGCTTCTTTGGTATCAGCGGCAATTCCTAAGAAAATCGCTGAACCTACGAGAAGATAGGCTTTAAATTTCATAAAATAAATATTACGTTAAACATAACCGACATCTGAAAACTTCGTACAACTGAAATTTCAAGCTGTTTGTTTATCACTAAATGAAACAGGTCGGCTCCCGAGTTTCGGGAAGAATGTACTGTCCTTTCGCTAAAGAAACAGAATATCATTCATTATTTGGCGGCAAAGATAATAGTAAAAATGTAAAAATCATATATGTTTATATCATTTTCTAACTAATTAGCAAATTTTTATATGTGTTCTTTAGCTGTTTTTGCAACTTTTATAGGCTCGGACTCTTCTTATTATTAGTTTGTTGCAGATACATTTACTAAAAGCTTTGTTTTCTATATCATACAAGTAAATAAATGGATATTTTTTTGTACATAAATTACAATATACTCAGATGCTTTTCGATATGTGAAATTTTTTTATGCTCCTTTTATAGCCTTTTAGATAACATAATGATTATTTTTAGGCTTTAAAATAAACGGATAAAATTGAAATATCTTGATTTGAAAAACTTAAAACGTCATTCTACCCCTTTTCATGCTGGGAAATTTGTGTTTTTACTTCTTTTTCTTCATTTTGGGTGCTTCTTTTCAGAAAAGAATAAGGCGTTTTGATGAAAAGGTCCATTGCTTTTGGAAAAATAAAGGAACTTTTCTGAAAAACGATGCATCCTTTTGGTCTGAATCAGACTTGTTTATCAAAAAAATAAGTTTCCAGTATGTCGGAACGGCTCTTTATAATTGAAAATTGATTTTAAACGTATTCTCCTCTTTATTTATATTGCCTTATTTCATAGTTGTTTCGGAGTTTTTAAACGGTTCAAATTTTTAATAAATAGAGCTAGTATCTATAATGAT
>JAHHQS010000008.1 GCA_020026285.1 Parabacteroides sp.
ATTTTATTTTTGATACTATTCATTCCAAAAGTGATACTAAAAAAGAAGTTCCGCTCCTCTAAATGACAATTACGAGAAACGGAACTTTTTTATAATCAAAAATAAAAATTTATCTTCTTCTGATACTACGAACAGCTCCTGATCGTTGAGGTCTAGCAGCTTTTGGAGCAGCCTTGGCCTTAGGAGTCTTTGTCCTTTCAACTTTGACAGCTTCGGTTTTATCTTTATCTTTTACCTTTTTCTTTCCTTTCTTAACAGCTTCCAATTCTTTCAACATTGTTGTATCAGGTTTCATCCAAAGAGAATCTTCAAATGATACAAGCTGTTTCTCTATGCGCTTCTGCTCTTTCTTCAATGAATCTGGAGTAGGACAATATGCCTGTAATGGCTGATTCATTAAATTCTGAGTCTTCACAATGTCTCCTTCAAACATACGACGACGGAAATAATCGTCAATAGTGAAAGTGGCAACGTTGTTCAGATTCGAAGTCATTATATAAGCAGTATGCAAATATGGTCGAATATTTTCGTAAGGCAACCAGAACATAGGACTTGTAGTTTGACCAAAATCATTATCAGCAGACAAAAGAGGACAGATAGCCATTGTCTTTACATCAAATAATGAATTATTCTGATCAAAGTACCACATTTCTTTTACATAATAAGATTTCACCTGCTCTGAAGGAACATCACTTTCATTGATGACTAATGTAGGTTCACCACCATTCTTGTTTTCAACCTCTTCGTAAAAGACATGGAAACGATCCAACAATTCTTTGAAATTTACAAGATGGTCATTATCAAACACTTCATATCCATCCAAATATTCATATACTTTCAGTTTGTTTTCACTTAACAATTGAAAGATAATAGTAAATAAATTCATTTGTCCATTCATTGGACGAACTGGATAATATAAAGGAGTATTCTTCTCTTTCGTCAGATCAACCTGGCGATAAACGATACGCATCCAGCGGGCATTACCAATTTCCTGCGTCAATCGTTCATTTAATTCTTGAGCTCGTATAGTCAATTCAGGCAGACCACTTTCTTCTTTAACAGCTTTACGTTCACCACGACTTGCCCGCGGAGCTTTACGCTGCTGATTAGCCTTTGCATTTGTATCATCCTGTGCATAAACAGGAAATACTGTCATTATGGCAAGAAAACAAGCTACTATGTAATAGATACGTTTCATATACGTGATTAATTTACTATAACTTCAATAGTTGGTATTGTACGTTCAATTCCATCCGGTCCTTTTGCCACAACACGTGAGATATAGAATCGTTTTCCACGTGACAAACGACGGATATAATCTTTCTGACGCTGTGAGAAATTAGTTCCTTCGGCAACTTCAGGAATAGCATTACCCATAGAATCGAAGAAAGTTAATTCAAAACGCAATACCGTATATTTTACATTTAACAAATCATCATCAATAGCGGCCAAAATACCTTGTGCTTCAACCAGATTTCGTTTAGAAATCTTGCCACCGCGGAATTTACGTACGTTTCCATTATCATCTTTATATTCGATGTATGGAAGAGGATCAGGCAATGCACGAACACGGAAAGTTGTTTTCGCCATTTCCAAACTCCGTCCATCAGCCATCTTTGCATGAACAGAAACAATAGCTTCTGATCCGACTTTAGACGGACGAGCTTCCCATAAATCTCCTTTACGAGTTAAAGTTCCATTCGTCATTGAAGCTGTAACATTTCCACTGGGAACTCCAGGAACCGCAATTTTAATTGGATTGGCAATACCTGCATACAAAACATTCATTAATGTTGGAGCCACAGTTGCACTAGGTTCTGTTACAAAATATTCACTCTTGAATGGATACTGATTTGTACCTCCATCACTATTCGGCATTTCAATATAACCTTCTATAGGGAAAGTTCCCGTTGAACCAGTTGCAACCGAAAACAATCCTTTATTTTCTGCAGGAAGTTCTTTTCCATTAACAAAGATTACCGGACGTTTCGTTGAATCGACAGCCGATAAAACAATATTAGCCTCATATTGGCTACCACGCATCACAATCTGACTTTGAGGTATAACCTGTGCTCTAATCTGATTTACTCGGTAATCACCAACATCCACACTACTTAATAAATTAGAAAGGACTACTCCTTCAGCATAACGAATATCACTTTGAACCTTTGTCAGCAAAGTAATCGCAGCGGCAACAGGCATATTCTCAAACAAAGCCTCTTCCCAACTACGAGTATTGATACCAGGTTTATGAGGAGGTTCTGTACTTAATGCTGTTTCAATAATATGAACTTTGGCCTTATCCAAAACCATTTTACTCATCCAATTCCGATAGGAATCAATCGCTTCACGCAAATTTTTTCCTTCTCCTTTGATTGGAGCTAACATAATACGAGCTGCAGCTTCCAAATCATCTTTACGTTCAATTTCATTTACATCCGCATTCTCACCATCTGCAACTTCAGCAATTCTCTGTTTTAAATCCTGGATATAATTATACAAAGAATCAGATTTTTGCTTAACCTCTTTCCCTTTCAGATACCATTCTTTCACCTTTTCAGGATTAGCCTGATAATATGTATCCAACTCACTTGCAACAAGATCATTACGATGTTTTGAGTTGTCTATTGAGGTCCGCAAACTATCTTGAACCAGCTCAAAGCCATCCAGCACCTCTGAAGAAACATTCAATGCCATCATAGCAATGAACACCAGATACATCAGATTAATCATCTTCTGGCGCGGCGAATTCGGATTGTTTGATATTCCTGCCATTTATATTTTCCCTACAAATCGTTTTACTTTATTTATCGTTTTTTATTTAGCACCATTATATGGTTGCTGATAACCGTATGGAGGTTGTTGATACATTGGTTGCTGATAAGGTTGCTGAGAATAAGCAGGCTGTTGTGGAGCCATGTTTACAGTCATTGCCTGCAACAAACGAGCATATACCTGATTCAATTGAGACAACTGCTGTGTCATCTTTTCCGTTTCTGCACGGAATACAGAACTATCCACGACAGAGCCATTATACATATCTTTTATACGATTCAAACCTGCATTGATCTGTTCAATGTTCTCAATCTGCATACTGATACTTCTTAACTGAGATTCATACACAGAATTCAATCCTGATATATTCTGATTCAAAGCTTCCATCTGTTGAACATAACCTTTCGAATTCTGACTGATTCCATCAGAGTTATCAGTTATATTCTGGTAAGCTGTTAATAAAGTATCAGAAACACTTGTCAAAGAACTTGTAACTTTTGAGAATTTCTCCATCTGTTCAGATATTGTTGACAACTGATCCAGATATTTCTGAGTTGCTTCGGTCAATTCTGCCATTTTTGAAATCTGTTCAGCCGCACCACTTAACTTCTTAATACTTTCTGACAAGTTACGAGTATCTTCTTCTGAAACATCCAATCCTAGAGAGGCAGCAGCAGCCGAACCACTGATTGTATGACCATTTATAAAATGATTTCCTCCCTCCATCTGAATTGTTGTTCCCGCCATATTTGGATTTATTCCGTTTTCACCAGAACCTTTTACAAAATCAGGACGATCCAAGGGATTCTTTGACTTCAACACAGGGAAAACATCTTCCCAATGATACTCATCATTTGGACGTTCGAATGCAGAAATAAAGAACACAAAAGCTTCTGTAATCATTGCCACAAACAAAATCTGGTTTGCATAAGGCAAATGCAGCAACTTAAACAATGCACCTAAAATAACAATAGAAGCACCCCAACTATAACAGAAGTTCAACGCACGTTTTCCTTTCTCACTTGAAAGGAACATTTCTATAATGTTTTTATATCTTCTATACTTTCCCATGGGTAATATATCATAATTATTAGTTTATACTTTATTTCTTTTTACCTTTTGATTTAGAGAATCCGACCTGAGTACGAACACAACGGAAACCTATATACGAACGAGTTTCGTTCTGATATTCAAAACCTCTCATATCCGAACGAATAAACTGAGAAACATCCTTCCAGGAACCACCTCGTACAACTTTCTTCTTCAAAGCATAAGGATCTTCCTTTGCTGCATTATAACGCAATTCAGGATTTATATCACTCATTTGATTTGGTCCAGATTCAGAATAAGAGGTAGAAGTCCATTCCGAAACATTACCAGCCATATCATAAAGACCGAATTCATTCGGAGCATAAGAACCTACACGAGAAGTAATCAAATGACCATCTTCTGTATAATTACCTTTTCCTGGTTTGAAATTTCCTAAGAAACAACCTTTTCCTCCTACAAGATTATCTCCAGCCCAAGGGTATTTATTTTCATTCTTACCACAACGAGCAGCATATTCCCATTCTCCTTCGGTAGGCAAACGGAAAGGTTCTACGACTTGACCAGCCGGAATCATTAATGATTCTTTAAACAGATTTGTTCTCCACACACAAAAAGCTGTTGCCTGCTCCCATGAAACGCCAACTACAGGATAATCATCATATCCAGGGTGATTAAAATACATTCGTGTATATGGTTCATTGTAAGAATTGTTGAAATCATTCACCCAACAGTTCTCATCAGGATAAACATTTACAATACGTGTGTGAAGGAAATCCCAAGGACCAGATCTTGGACGAGAAATCGTTTCATTAATAATATTTCCATCATCATCAATATAAGCTGTATCCTTAGATATCATAATAACCTCATTGGGATCAACTTTAATATCCGTATTTCTAACTCGGTCATTCGGATCCATTTGATTTTTTCGCAAAGCAGCAGCTGTATAATCGTACCATTCATAACGGAAAGTCATCTGTTTTGCATCCAGTTTCTTTTCACCCGTTACAGGATTTGTATAATAAACACTCTCGATTGCACGAATTTCATCTTCATTTGCTTTCTTCCAAGGAATTGGACGACTCCAATCCAAATGAGGAGTTACCGGATCACCATATTTATCTTCAGTAATCTTAAACAAGTCATTTCCACCAAAAGCTGGATCAGCCAGACGTTCACGGATGATTGAATCACGCACCCAATAAAGGAACTGACGATATTCGGCATTTGTTGTTTCGGTATCATCAATCCAGAAAGCATCTACAGAAATACCTTTCTTATCTGGCATAATACCCCAAATGGAGTCTTTTTCCGCAGGTCCCATTTCAAAAGAGCCTCGATTAATCAATACCATTCCATAAGGAGCCGGTTCATTCACTGCCATCGAACGTGCTCCCGTAACTTCTCCTCCGGCATTCGAAAATGATTTACCACAAGAGGTCAGCAGCGAAACTACTGCCAGAAGTAAAACCCATATTCTTTTCATATACTTATAATATACGTACGCTTTTATGTTTTGTATTGCCAGTCTTGGTTTTCTTTAACTTCAACCTAAACTGTACCACTATTTCATGATTACCTGATGATACTTTCCTGATAGCTGTTGTTGGATAACCAAAAGAATATCCTACATTAAACTTTCCAATGTTTGCACCCAGTAAAATACCTACCGATTCATTCATTTTCCAGGAAAGCCCCCCATTAAACATCTTATTATATTCCATCCGTGCTGTTACATCCAAATGAAAATTTTTCATATCGGTTAACAAAAAGACGGAAGGCTTTAGTACTATTAACGGATTTTTCAGTTTAATATTGTATCCACCCATAAAATTAAGCATTCCTCCGATATATGTATACACATTTTCCTTTAAATGTATTTCAGGACTTGTAATATGTGTATAACCAACACCTGCATAAAAATTTTTATGAGTATAAAACAAACCAACATTAAAGTCTAAAGTCATTCCACTAACTGTACCAGTTGGAAAAGCCTCATCCTTCTGCTGATGGAAAGGGCTTTGTGGAATATATATACTATCCGCTTTAAAAGATTCCGTTACAAAACCTAATTGAATACCTCCGCTGAGTACTCCGCCAAATAATTTCTGTTTATATGCATATTGCGCTCCAGCAAATGTATTCTGAAACAAGCCAATACTCTCCGTATAGACTGAAATTCCAATACCTTGATTCACTTTTCCAATCTTCAACGGCATATCGGCCGTTACAAAAAAAGATTGTTGAGCTTTAGGGAAGCCAACCCATTGACGATTAAATAAAGCTAATACCTTCAGATCTTCTGTTGAACCGGCTGCCGCTGGATTATAATATGAAGTAGCCATAAAATAATGGCTCAATGCCGCATCACTCTGAGCCTTCAATCCTTTGGAACCTACAATTAATAAGATAATCAGAAAAAATATTCGCTTCATGCTTCTCTATATACAGGAATTTGAATCTTCCTCAATGTAAACACTTACAAAGAAAAAGATTTATTTAAATAATAACGAAACATTTCGTTCCGTATTGCCTCAAAAGTTCTAAAAAATAAACGAGGCAGAAAGACATATGCCTGACCACCTCGTTTTATTTCTTGAAATTCTCAAT
The DNA here is from genome assembly GCA_020026285.1 of Parabacteroides sp. The sequence continues at coordinate 6,436 of JAHHQS010000008.1, forward strand.
ATTAAGGGCATTAATATTCTTCTTCGTTGAAGAAGAAGTCTTCCTTACTTGGATAATCAGGCCAGATATCTTCCATACATTCATATATCTCTCCTTCATCTTCCATTTCTTGTAGGTTTTCAATTACCTCTAACGGTGCACCCGAACGTTGTGCATAATCAATCAATTCGTCCTTTGAAGCAGGCCATGGTGCATCTTCCAGTTTTGAAGCTAATTCTAAAGTCCAATACATAGTTACTAGTATTAAAGACTGTCAAAAGGCAGTCAGGTTCAAAATTTTTTCGCAAATGTATAACAATATTCTTTAGATGCAAGTATAATCCCAAATTATTTCCTTGCCATTATTCTTCAAACACTCTTTTCTAGCCAGGACAAACAGGTAATCAGAAAGTCTGTTTATGAAACTCAAAACAGGCTCTTCCACAATTGATTCTTCCATCAAGCTATAAATACGACGTTCGGCCCGTCGACACACTGTTCGACAGACATGAGCTAATGAAGCTGATTTACAACCACCCGGCAAAACGAAGCTTTTCATCTTTGGTAACATTCCATCAATACGATCAATTTCGCTTTCTATCTTTTCAATACTTTCTGTTGTTACCTGGCTCTCAATCTTAAGCTCTGTCGTTTCCTGATCTGTTGCCAGATAAGAACCTATAGTAAAGAGCTTATGCTGGACAAACAACAGAAACTGTTCATCTTCCTTATCTTCTATTTCAGTCATTAACAAACCTATAAATGAATTCAATTCATCAATTGTTCCATAACTTTCTATACGAAGATGAGCCTTTGAAACCCTTTGTCCACCCACTAACGATGTAGTTCCTTTATCTCCTGTACGTGTATATATCAAACTCTTAGACATAACTCATTCCCTATATTATATTGTAAAAATCATCCTTTACCTGTAATGATCTTCCTAATTTCACTTAATTTATTCAACGCTTCAAGTGGAGTCAGATTATTCAGATCCATATTTTTGATTTCATCTCTTACCTGACTTAAAACAGGATCGTCCAACTGGAAGAAACTTAATTGATAACCATCGGAACTGCTTCCCGAAGATATTTTACTTACAGATTTACTTCCAATACCTTCATCATTACGTTTCTCTGATTCCAGCTGTTTCAAAATCTCGGCTGAACGCTTCACGATACTTTTTGGCATACCAGCCATTTTAGCCACATGAATACCGAAACTATGTTCACTTCCTCCCGGAACTAATTTACGTAAAAATATTACTTTATTACCAACTTCCTTGACAGAAACATTATAATTTTTGATACGAGAGAAAGAATGTTCCATCTCGTTCAATTCATGATAGTGCGTTGCAAACAAAGTCTTTGCATGCGCCCGTGGATGCTCATGTATATATTCTACAATAGCCCAGGCTATAGAGATTCCATCATAAGTACTGGTTCCTCTTCCTAATTCATCAAAAAGGACCAGACTTCGTGAAGTCATATTATTCAGGATATCAGCCGCTTCATTCATCTCCACCATGAAAGTTGACTCTCCAACAGAAATATTATCAGAAGCTCCTACACGAGTAAAGATCTTATCTACAATACCGATACGAGCACTTTCAGCAGGAACGAAACTTCCTATCTGAGCCATCAATGTTATCAAGGCTGTCTGACGGAGTAATGCTGATTTACCAGCCATATTCGGACCTGTAATAATGATAATCTGCTGCTTATCTTCATCCAAATAGACATCATTAGCAACATATGTTTCTCCTAATGGCAATTGCTTTTCAATTACCGGATGTCGTCCACCTTTAATATCTATTACATCCTGTTCATCAACTATCGGACGGAAATATTTATTACTAGCTGCACTTTTAGCAAAAGAGAGCAAACAATCCAAACGCCCCACCAAATTGGCATTACATTGAATTGGAGCAATATATTCGGTCAGACATAAAATCAAATCATTAAACAAACGGGATTCCAAAGAGAGAATCTTTTCTTCTGCACCTAAAATCTTCTCTTCATACTCTTTCAGTTCCTCTGTAATATAACGTTCAGCATTAACTAAAGTCTGTTTACGAATCCACTCTGCCGGGACCTTATCTTTATGTGCATTTCGCACCTCTATATAATACCCAAAGACATTATTAAAAGCAATCTTCAAGCTAGGAATACCAGTCTTCTCACTCTCTCTTTGCTGCACTTTCAATAAATAGTCTTTGCCGGAATAGGCAATCGAACGCAACTGATCCAATTCTTCACTAACTCCTTCTGCTATCACTCCTCCTTTATTAACCAAAGCCGGCGGATCAGGTTGAATCTCTTTTGCTATCCGGTCACGAATAAGAGCACACAAATTCAACTGTTCCCCAATTCGACAAAGAGAAGGTTCATCACTATTCATACAAGCCTCTTTAATGGGCTCAAGAGCTGTTAATGCAACTTTCAACTGAACGACTTCACGAGGAGTAACTCGACCAACCGCAACTTTGGAGATTATACGTTCCAAATCTCCAATCTGTTCAAGCTGCTCATCCAACAAATCTTTTATTTCCGGATGCTTAAAGAAATATTCTACAACATCCTGACGTTCCTGAATTGGCTTTACATCTTTCAACGGGAATAAAATCCATCGGCGAAGCAGACGAGATCCCATCGGAGAAATGGTCTGATCAATTACATCCAACAAACTCTTACCATCTTCATTCATTGAATTTACCAATTCCAAACTACGAACGGTAAATTTATCCAAACGTACATAACGTTCTTCTTCAATTCGAGAAAGAGTTGTAATATGTGAGATGTGTGTATGCTGAGTCTGATCCAAATAATAAAGCACTGCTCCAGACGCTACGATACCCAGTTTCAGATGTTGAACACCAAAACCTTTCAGATTCTTGGTTTCAAAATGTTTCAGCAACCGATCGTTTGCTGCTTCGGTAGTAAAAATCCAGTCATCAAGTTCGAAAGTGAAATAACGTGGTCCGAAACACTCTTCAAATTTCTTTTTATTATTACGCTCAATCAGGACTTCTTTAGGAGAGAAATTATTAAGCAGTTTATCAATATAATCCACTGTCCCTTCAGCCGTCAGGAATTCACCGGTTGATATATCCAAAAATGAGATACCGCATTTATCTTTTACAAAATGAATGGCAGCCAGGAAATTGTTTTCCTTATGATTCAGAATATTGTCATTAATGGAAACTCCAGGTGTAACCAATTCTGTAATTCCACGTTTCACCAGTTTCTTTGTCAGTTTTGGATCTTCCAACTGATCACAGATAGCAACACGTTTCCCTGCTCGAACTAATTTAGGCAAATAAGAATCAAGTGCATGATGCGGAAAGCCAGCCATTTCAACCGACTGCCCCACTCCATTTGCTCGTTTTGTTTGAACAATACCCAAAATCTCAGCGCCAACTATCGCGTCGTCACCATACATCTCGTAAAAGTCGCCCACACGAAACAATAAGATAGCATCAGGATGTTTCGCCTTGATATCAAAATATTGTTTCATTAACGGAGTCTCTACAATCTTTGCCACAATCTTATTTGCTTTAAAATAACTTGAACAAAAATACGATAAAAAAGGGAAACTTGAAAATACTAAAAGACTTCATAGTTCTGGAAATATACCCAATATATCTATAATCTCAGGCAGAGAGAAAAACGAAATTTCAACTAATTCCTTAAATCTCCAGGAATGGCAATTCGTTTTTCAAGACATAAGACCGATCATCTATTAAAAATATAGATAATCGGCCTTAATTTTTTGTTATTTCAGCAAACTGATGCTTATTTTATTGACTTCCGAATCAGATCAGGACTCTTACATTCATCTTTCAGGAATGTTTCAATATGACGTTTCTTTTTATCTTCCAGTATTTCATTCACATTGATAAGGATACCCGTTTCTTCCACATCACCAAATTCATGATTGATAGCCGTACCAAAAACTCTCATCTTTGGAGAAAGACTCATATATGCATTTACTAAAGGTGGTACATTAATACCAAACTTTCTTACCTGACAATTCAAGACTCTGTAATTTTCTTTAAAATTATCATAATGGAAAAGCTCTTTCATCTTGGCCAAATCTGTATTTGTTTCCAAAGGCACCATAGGAGTCACCAAATTTTCCTTATCTCCAAAATGAAGATTCAAGAAATAAAGAATCATATTACGAGCTTCAACATTATAAGTATTATACATAGTAACTTTTCCAAAGAAATACTGTAATCTTGGGTCGATTACAGACAAAGCTCCCAAACCGTCCCATAGATTATCCAAAACGAATAATCCACGAGCGCTGCCACTTCTTGTCGCCTGAAATTCAAGAGTAACAAACGAACGTCCTAATTCTACAGTATTAGGTAAATACTCCTTGATGAACTTTTCTGAAAAGTCAAACATATGTGAAGTTGCCAGAATCGGTTTACCATTCGCGTCGAACCGAACATCCGATCCACATAGGAAACGATATCCTCCTAAAATCTTTTCTTCCTCCGGATTCCAAACAATCAACTGTCGATAAGCATCATCCATCGTATCATACTCATCAATATCAACTGGGAATCCTGTTCCCCCTCCATAAAAGCGGAATGCAATTTCGCGCAGTCTCCCAATCTCCTGCATGACATTTGGAGAATTTTGTGCCGTAACTACATAAATCTCGTTATTAGATTTATTAGTACGACGAAGCAGTTTATCCTGCGTAAGTTCAGCTTTTAATATACCACGATCAATCGGTTGAATGACTTCTTGCATAATGTTGTTACCTGTTTAATTGATAAACAATTTGTTTCACCCACTCAGCCCATTCTGCCGGTTTTCGTTCGGTATTAAATGTCTGCCACGGAATAGGTTTACCAAAATAAATATGAAATATTTTATGTTGGGCACGAAACATTTCATCTGGCAGATAAATCATCTCGTAATTCATTTTAATCCCCAACCTCTTTCTTATATTTGCTATCCGATAAAACCGTTCTGAATTTCGCCCGTCGAAATATACTGGAATAATATCACGTTCATATTGAACAGCCTTTTGAATAAACGATTTCTTCCATTCCAAATCCACAATTTTTCCATTAATTTTTCTCGAACACATTCCTGCCGGGAAGGTTACAACCTGGTTATCGGAAGCATAAGCCTCTTCTATTAAAAGAGCATTCTTTTTGCCCTGTGAACCATGTTTATTAACCGGAACAAAAATAGATTGCAAATTTGTCAGATATAATAATAAATCATTTACCAGATAACGTATATTTCCATGATAATGTTTTCCTATAAAAGCAGAAAGACAAATACCATCCATCCCTCCAAGTGGATGATTTGAGGCAAATATAAACCGTTTATCAGATAATAAATTCTCTTCACCATGGACATCCAGCTTCAAATCAAAATAATCAAGCAAAGATTCCATAAAATCAACCCCATATCTGTCATGATAGCGGAGAATAATATCGTTTAGCTCATCTTCATGAACAATACGAGTCACATAATTTATCAGAAAGTTCGGTATTCTTTTCGAAGCTTTAGGTGCTTTTTGTTCCAAAACCTTTCTTATATTAATCAGATTAACCTCTTGCTCGCTCATTAGAATTGATTTATTTCTACTACAAACATACGAACAAAAAATGAGAAGATATCAATGTATGGTGTAAAACATGGTCTATTAATACTGATTATAATCCAATAAAATTCCGGAAGCAGCAAAAAATAGTCTAAAATATATCCTACGCTTTTCACAAAACGCTTGATGTTTTATGAAAAACGTCAAACATTCTTTTTGAAACGCCTTATGGATTTTCCATCCAATAAAAAGACAGACGAAACGTCTAAAAACAAAAATAGCATACAGAATTTGCTTGCCAATCGGCTTCTGTATGCTATCCTTCTTTATACTTAGACTCTCTCTATGCTATAGTCTTTTCATCTTTTACTTCTAAGCTATCTACAACTTCCGGCTGTTGCTCTTGATTTTGTACCAACTGTTCCTCCTGTTGTTCTTCCTGAATTTCAATATTATTCTCCAATACAACATCCTCTTCCTGTTCAACAACATTTTCCTCCTGAGCCCGTTTTTCTTCACGCAGCTTTTTCTTCAGACTTAAAATATATTGTTGGAAAGAACGATCTGTACGAATTTTTTTCATTGCCATCTTAGCAGCTTGCTGCTGAGATTCCTTTTTTGAATATCCAATGCCGATGCCAATCTGTTCATCCGTTACACTTAAAACAGCTGCCGTCTGAAACATCAGATTACCTTCTTTATCTTCAAAGGATTCAATAATTTCAAAAGAAATACCCAGACGATTTTTCTGGCTCCATTCAATCAGATTAGATTTGAAGTTAACTTCGGTCTCTGAAACTTTATCGATATCGATAAACTGCTTGATTATTTTATCCTTAATAAACTTATAACAAGCAGCATATCCCTTATCCAGATAAATAGCACCGATTAATGCCTCCAAAGCGTTACCCAACATGTTGCTATGGTGAGGTTCATGTGCATTATGAATATTGTTTGCATACCTCAACATGTGGTCTAGCCCCAAAAGCAAACCAATCTGATTCATTGATTCTCTCGAAACAATTTTTGAACGCGTATTGGTCAGGAAACCTTCCCTTCTATACTCGAAATGTTTGTACACGATATCCGCAACAACTGCACTCAGTATAGCATCTCCCAAGAATTCAAGACGTTCATTATTCAGCCATCGTCCGTTATCATCTTCTATCGACTGAGACTTATGCAGGAAAGCCTGCTTATACAAGCTGACCTTGTCCGGATAGAAGCCTACAATTTTATATATAGACAAATAAGGCTCCTTACCTTTATTTTTAAGGAGCCTTATTTTCCTGTATAGTTGTGAAAACACTTTACTTTACAAATTTTTTAACGATTAGGCTGGCATTATGTCCACCAAAACCAAATGTATTTGACAACGCAACGTTAACAGTACGTTTCTGTGCTTTATTAAATGTAAAGTTTAGATTATAATCAATTTCAGGATCATCATCACCTTCAACATGATTGATTGTTGGAGGAACGATATCTTCTTTAACTGACATAATACTTACAATTGCTTCCAAAGCACCAGCAGCACCCAACAAGTGACCTGTCATTGATTTAGTTGAACTGATATTCAATTTGTATGCATGTTCACCAAATACTTCCTTGATAGCTTTCACTTCTGAAAGGTCGCCTACTGTAGTAGATGTACCATGAACATTGATATAATCAACTTCTTCTGGTTGCATTTCTGCATCTTCCAAAGCATTCTTCATAACCAAGATTGCACCCAAGCCTTCTGGATGTGAAGCAGTCAAATGATATGCATCAGCTGACATACCTGCACCAGCAACTTCAGCGTAAATCTTAGCACCACGAGCAAGTGCATGATCCAATTCTTCCAACACTAAACATGCAGCACCTTCACCCATCACAAATCCATCACGACTTCCACTAAAAGGACGAGAAGCTGTTTCCGGAGAATCATTACGAGTAGATAATGCATTCATAGAATTGAAACCTCCTACACCAGGAGCTGCAATAGCGGCTTCAGCACCACCTGTCACAATTGCATTCGCTTTTCCTAAACGGATATAGTTAAATGCATCTGCGATAGCGTTTGTTGAAGAAGCACAAGCAGAAACTGTAGCAAAGTTAGGTCCATGGAAACCATATATCATTGATATATGACCGGCAGCAATATCTGCAATCATTTTAGGGATAAAGAATGGATTAAACTTAGGACCAATAGTATCTTTAGTTTTTGCATAACCCAATACTTCATCTTCGAAAGTTTTGATACCACCAATTCCAGCAGCAAAGATAACACCAATACGGTTTTTATCTTCTTTGTCCAAATCCATGGCTGCGTCTTCTACAGCCTGCTTAGCTGCAGCAACAGCTAACAAACTATAACGATCACATTTACGGGCCTCTTTACGGTCCATCACCTGCAAAGGATCAAAACCTTTTACTTCGCAAGCGAACTGTGTCTTGAATTTTTCCGCATTAAAATGAGTAATTGGTCCAGCACCACTTTTCCCATTAATAAGACCCTCCCAGGTTTCTGAAAGGGTATTACCAAGAGGAGACACAGTACCAAGACCAGTTACTACAACTCTTTTTAATTCCATACCTTAAATAAAGGGGTTGATTACTTTGCGTTAGCTTCGATATAAGCGATAGCGTCACCTACAGTTGTAATCTTTTCTGCTTGATCATCTGGAATAGAAATACCGAATTCTTTTTCGAATTCCATAATCAATTCAACTGTATCAAGAGAGTCTGCTCCTAAATCGTTAGTAAAGCTAGCTTCGTTTGTAACTTCTGATTCTTCAACACTTAGTTTATCAACGATGATATTCTTTACTTTTTCAGCTATTTCAGACATAACTTTTGAATTTAGATTAATTATTACAGTATTATTTTTTATTTTTGCTCTGCAAAGAAACGAATTTTTTATGTTACAAAACAAATTTAATCACTGAAAAATGAGAAAAATTGCACATTTTTTATTTTCTTGTGCACAAGAACAGAAAAAATCGATGATTTTTCATATTTTTTCACCTCTAGCAGAGATTGAAAACACTCCGAATTCAGAAAATATTTTTCTCTAAATGAAAAGATTAAAGTTTTCCTTATTTTTTCAAACCTTCCAAAATCGGACTTATACGGAAATGAATAATCTGGCGTTTACTCTAAAGGTTCAAAAGGGAGTTCTATTTCTTTTCGATATCCAGTGCCGTTGAATGTTGCTATAAGTTCACCCGACTCGTTCGTTATTTTTACTTCACAATTAGATAGTCGTTTATGATCGTATATCTCATGAGCCTCGGCATATAAAAAACCTTTACTTTCTGATTTGAAGAAATTAATTGAAGAAGATATAGAAAAGGTTAATTGGGCATGACTGTTAGTCGCAGCAGCAAAGGTTAAATCGGCCAATGTAAAAATGGCACCTCCCTGACAGACACCACCTCCATTTAAATGTTCCGGCGTAATCTCCATCCTTGCTTTTGCATACCCCTTACCGGTGTCAAGCAATTCAACACCGGCAAGTAATGCAAATTTATCTTTCTGGAGAAACTCCTGTATTGTCATCATTTATTTAATTTCCACTCAGCTCCATCTTTGGTATCCTTTATTTCGAATCCCATAGAAGTAAGTTCGTTTCTGATTTTATCAGATGTAGCCCAATCTTTATTGGCTTTGGCTTCCTGACGAATAGATAATAATAAATCAACGGCTTTGCTGAAAGCTTCAACTCCTGTATTATCTGCAGTTCCACGAGCTTCATCTTTCAATCCTAATAAATCAAAAATGAACAGATGGAATACATCCTGAAGTTCTTTCAAATCAACTTCTGAAATAGTATCCTTACCATCCTTAATAGAATTGATCGAACGAGAAGCATCAAATAACAATGAAATGACAATTGGTGTATTTAAATCATCATTCAATGCATCATAACATTTCTGCTTTAAATCTTTCAGATCGACTGTTGACTGAGCAGATGGTTTCAATTTCATCAAACTTGCATAAGCATCCAACAAACGAGCCAATCCCTTTTCTGAAGCCTTCAATGCATCATTACTAAAATCGACCGTACTACGATAATGAGCCTGTAAAATAAAGAAACGGATTGTCATTGGAGAATAAGCCTGTTCCAACATCGGATGATTACCGGTAAAGAATTCATCAAGAGTTATAAAGTTACCCAAGGACTTACCCATCTTCTGGCCATTGACTGTAATCATATTGTTGTGCATCCAGTATTTTACCATATCGTGACCCTGTGAAGCTACGGCTTGAGCAATCTCACATTCGTGATGTGGAAAAATCAAATCCATTCCACCTCCATGAATATCGAAACTTTCACCAAGATATTTCTTTCCCATTGCTGTACATTCGCAATGCCATCCAGGGAAACCATTACTCCAAGGAGAAGGCCAACGCATGATATGTTCTGGCTGAGCACATTTCCATAAAGCAAAATCAATTGGATTATGTTTTTCGTCTTGTCCATCCAAAGCACGAGTGGTATTTAACATATCCTCGATATTTCTTCCTGACAAAACTCCATATTTATGATCTTTATTATATTTCTCTACATCAAAATATACAGAGCCCTGACTTTCGTAAGCATATCCATTATCCAGAATACGTTTTACCAAATCAATCTGTTCAATTATATGACCAGAAGCATGAGGTTCAATACTAGGAGGAAGAACATTCAATGCTTCAACTGCTTTATGATAGCGATTCATATAATACTGAACGACTTCCATTGGCTCCAGCTGTTCCAGACGAGCTTTCTTTGCAATTTTATCTTCTCCGTCGTCTGCATCATGTTCCAAATGACCGACATCGGTAATATTACGAACATAACGAACTTTATAGCCAAGATGCTTCAAATAACGAAATAAAACGTCGAATGTAATAGAAGGACGTGCATGTCCCAAATGAGCATCCCCATAAACAGTAGGACCACATACATACATACCGACAAAAGGTTCATGTAATGGCACAAACCGTTCTTTCCTTCTTGTTAATGTGTTATAAATAAACAATGGATGTTCCATAATTCTGAATTTTATAAAGAGGCAAAGTTAATAAAGTTATCTTACGAAAAAGAGGATTTTCCCTTTTTTATCTGAAATTATAAATGTTACGAAATAGAACAATCTTAACTCGAATGCCTTTTTACGAAAAATAAGACAACTGATCTGTCTCCTCCTCATATCTTATTTGATAAAAATTCATCCTCATAAGACTACCTAAAATCATGAATGAGACCTCTATTATTACCGGAAAATACCCATAACTAGGTATCTCAAAACTGACGTAAAACGACAAATACCCACACCATGGTATTTAAATCTGCTTATTTACCTACACATAGGGATTTTAAAATTTAATAAAAACAGTGAAATTCGCGCTTCTATTTTTAATAAATAAATTACAATTATAAATGAAAAGACATTTTAAATTTTTAGCTACTATTTTATCATGTACTTTAGTGATGTTTTCATCTTGTAGTGATGACGATGATTTAAACGAATTAGAGAAAAACCAAGCAAAATCAATGACTATTGATGCTTCAGCACATGATAAATGGGTGTATGTTAATTTAACAGATGGTAAATCAGAAACACAAACAATTGATCCTATTGCCGGTACTTATAAAGGAGATGTAAACGTTGTTGTTAGCGGAAAGAATTTCGGAGATGTTAAAGATTTGAATTTAAAAGTTGCTCGTGTAGCAAAAGATTCTATCAGTATCGTATTGAAAGATTTCGCTTTTGGCAAAATGAAAATTGACTCTATCGTTTCTGGAGCGAAAGTTGTAGTTGATAGCATCAACGGAGGATTAGGTTATAAACTGGAGGGTTCTCAAGTAATTACAGAAGTTGGTTCAATGACTGTTAAAGCTACTAGTAAAGGACATATAATTGGTAAAGATATCAATCTTTCTATTGATGTTATCCCTGGAGGAATGCCTATGCCAATCAATGCGACATATACAGGTAAATTTGAATCAGGTGTAAACATTCCAACTATTGAATGGGATTTGGCATTCCATCGTATGAATGTAAAGACAAATGGTGGTTCTGCTTTAGAAACAACTTTTACTAAAATGGAAGAAGTTCAAGGTATTCAGACAGGAGAATTCAAAGAAGACGAAGAATTTAATGAAATTACCGTAGATATGAGTCAGATGATGGCTGGTAAAATTGCTTATGCTACAGACTTCATCAATAAAGTTCTTGGTTCATGGGTTTCAATGAAAGGTATGCCTCCTACATTTACAGTAAAAGACAATGTATATGTATTAAAAACTTCTGCAGGTAAACAGATCAAAATTAAATTTACTGACTATACAAATGATGAAGGTAAAGGTGGTCATGTTTCTTTTAAATATGAAGCATTAAAATAATATTATATATAAAACATGAGAATAGCTTTATTGATCTTAGCATCAATATTGGCATGCGGAAACCTGTTGGGAATCAATCCTCCCCGACAGGTTTCCGGTTCTGTAACAGATGAGAAAGGGGAATTATTACCCTATGCCAATATCATTATCAAGAATACAACTCTTGGAACTGTAACAGACCTTGACGGTAATTACGTATTACCAATTTCTCACCCCGGACAATATACCATTGTCGTAAAATATGCAGGATTCATACCTGTAGAAAAACAAATTTCTTTTAGCAACGATACAACAATCAACTTCTGTCTCAAAGAAGATATTTTACACTTAAACGAAGTCACCGTTACTGGAACCAGAACTCCCAAATTACTAAAAGACGCTCCAGTTATCACTCGTGTCATCTCTTCAGAACAGATAAAAAAAATAAATGCTGTTACCGTAAAAGATTTATTAGAAATCGAACTTCCCGGACTAGAATTCACTCGCCAGATGGATGGACAGACAGCCATCAATATGCAAGGTATGAGTGGTAAATACGTTTTATTCTTAATTGATGGAGAACGTATGGCGGGAGAAACGCTAAATAATGTTGATTACAATCGTTTGAATACAGAGAACATTGAACGTATAGAAATTGTTCGTGGAGCAAGTTCTGCTCTTTATGGTTCGAATGCAATTGGAGGTGTCGTAAATATTATCACAAAAGATGCATCCAAACCTTGGTCTGTGAATGTCAATGCTCATTATGGAAGTAAAAATGAGCAGCGTTATAGTGCAATTATAGGACTTAAACAAGGTAATATCAGCAGTCTTACTTCTGCCACTTACAAACGTAAGGATACCTATTTACTTAAAGATACAGCAGATGCTATTACGAATGTTAATGGCGGATGGGATTATAACATCAACGAAAAATTAACTTGGAAGTTAAACAAACAAATTACTCTTACAGGTAAAGGTGGTTTATATACACGTAAGGTAGACAATTACGGAAACCAAGGAAAAGTAAAAGATTTTTATCGCAATTATAACGGAAATATCCGTATGAATTACTTGATTTCTGACAAGCAAAATTTGGATATATCCTATTTAATAGACAGATATAATAAATATGATCACTATACACGCCGTAACACTGATAGTTTGAACTATAGAAATACTCAACACACGGCTCGTGCTCAATATAACTACAATTTCAAAAAAGGAAATACCCTTACAGGAGGAGTGGAATTCTTTAGAGATGAACTTATGTCATATCAGTTCAGTGGTGATACATATAATATAAATGATTATATCGCTTATGCACAACATGACTTTAATATTACTGACAACTTCAATCTTGTCTATGGCGCACGTATGGATTATTACTCTTCATTCGGAGCTCATGTCAGTCCGAATATATCATTAATGTATAAGTGTTCACCTTTAACTTTCCGTACTTCATATTCTCGTGGTTTTAGAGCTCCTTCTCTAAAAGAAATGTACACAGAGTGGGATATGGGAAATCTAGGTTGGTTCATTATTAAAGGTAATCCAGACTTAAAGCCTGAAATCAGTGATAATCTGATGTTATCTGCTGAATTTACACGTAACCGTGTTAATTTCTCGGTTATTGGTTATTATAATAACATCAGACACAAGATTGCAACAATCTACAATGCCAATAAAGATACGGCCAACTATACAAATGTTGACAAATCACAATTAGCCGGTTTAGATGCCAATTTAGCTATAAAATGTCCGTATGGATTTTCTGTAAAAGCAGCTTACGCCTATGTTTACGAAGATTTGAAAGTAAACGATGTCAACGTATCTTCAACTCGTCCGCATTCTGCAACATTAGGAATCAACTATGAATTCGAACATAAAAACTATCAGCTGAATGTAGCATTAAACGGTCGTTTCTTAAGTAAATTAAATACATTCCAGGAAAATTCAGATGGTACAGAATTTACACCTATTCACTATCCTAGATATCAAACATGGAAACTTGTAGTTACTCAACATCTTTTCCGTGCTTATACATTGCAAGCTACCGTTGATAATCTGTTTAATTATCAACCTAAATTCTATTCCGGCAATTCACCCATATCTCCGGGAACAACATTTATGGTTGGATTATCTGTAGATATTGATGAAATTTTTAATAAGAAATAACTGTATATTTTTTAACAAACCAATAAATGAACATGAAACGGAAATTACTCCTTGGAACAATTCCTGTATTAGTTATCTTACTAATTTGGTTCGCCTGGTCACAATTTGCAAGTCCGACAAAAGTCGCTCTTGTTAATTTTCCTAGACACCAAGTGGCCCGAATGAGCAAATCCTTAGATAACGACTTTATCAAACTCGATATGTTAGAAATCGATGATTTTGATAAATTAGGTAAATACGACGTGATTGCTGTTTTTGCAATGGGTATTCGTATGACTGATGAACACCGTGCAGTTTTAGAGAAATTGAAAGATAAAAATGTTCCTATATTCTCGACCGCAGTTACAGACCCAACAAATAATATATCAAGTTTGGATTCTATTCAGAATAAACAAGTAGATGATTATTTGTCGAATGGAGGTACAGTTAACTATTGTAGCTTATTCAACTACATAAGAAAAGAGTTAAATGGCAAGAGTTTGTTTACTGGAGAAATAAAAGATCCGATTGAAATAAAATCTGATGTTCTATTCCATCTTGACGATGAAAAAATATTCGAAACAGTAAACGATTTCGAAAAATATTATAAGGAAAATGGTTATTATAAAGATAAGGCTCCAAAAATAGCTTTGATGGTCGGCATGGCTGGCCCATTCGATACAAACAAAGATCATCTTGATTCTTTAATCATAAGTCTTGAAAAGAAAAACTTAAACGTATATCCTATCACAGGATTTGTAAAAAGGCTGGAGATATTAAAAGAAATTAATCCTGATGCTGTTATTTACATGCCTCATGGACGATTGTTGATGGGACAAGGTGAAAAGGGTGTTGAATGGTTGAAAGAAAAGAACATCCCTATATTCTGCCCTCTTACAATCAATGATACATACGACAACTGGATGGCCGACAAGAAAGGTATGGTTGGTGGTTTCATGAGCCAGAGTATCGTTATGCCTGAATTGGATGGCGGTATTGTTCCGTTCGCTTTGAATGCACAGTTTGTTGATGACGAAGGTTTGTATTTATTCAAACCTATTCCAGGAAGATTGGAACAATTTACCAAAATGGTTGCAAACCACGTCAAACTACAGACCTTACCTAATAAGGATAAACGAGTGGCAATCTATTATTACAAAGGTCCGGGAAAGAATGCTCTTACAGCAGCAGGCCTTGAAGTTGCTCCATCTCTTTATAATTTCGTAAAGAAATTGAAAGCAGAAGGCTATCAGGTTAATAATCTTCCTAATTCCGTAAAAGAGTTCGAGAAGATGATTTATGAAAAAGGTCCTGTTTTCAATGCTTATGCCGAAGGGAACATTCAGAAATATCTTAACTCTGGTTATCCTGCATGGGTTAAAGCTTCTGATTATGAGAAATGGTTAGAAAAAGCAATTAATCCATCACTAAGAGATTCTTTACAGAACAGATATGGTGAAGGCTTAGGCGAATTTTATACAAAAAAGATTGATGGAGAAGAAGCTATTGCCGTTACTCGTATCGATCTAGGTAATATTACTTTATTACCTCAACCAACACAAGGTATTGGCGAAAATTCATTTGCAGCCGTCCATGGTTCAAACGCTATTCCTCCTCATCATTACATTGCTTCATATTTATGGGTACAAAATGGTTTCAAAGCTGATGCTATGATACACTTTGGTACACACGGAAGTTTGGAATTTATCCCGGGAAAACAAGTTGCTTTGTCTTCTAACGACTGGGCTGATCGTCTGGTTGGTTCATTACCTCACTTCTATCTATATACAATCAGTGATGTAGGCGAAGGAATTATAGCAAAACGTCGTAGTTATGCAACTACACTTACTCACTTAAACCCTCCGTTCATTGAAACAGAGTTACGTACTGAAGTGAACAACTTGTTGAATGACATCAAACGCTATCTGGCAACTGAAATTAAGGATAATTCTTTAAACTTAAAGATCAAGGCCAAGGCTCTTAAGATGGGATTGCATCGTGATCTTCAGTTAGACAGCATCAAGACAAAAACATATACTGACGAAGAAATCGAAAAGATTGAAAATTTTGCAGAAGAGCTTTGTGAAGAAAAGATTGTTGGCGGACAATATACATTAGGTGTTGCTTACGAAGAATCAAAAGTTACTTCTTCTGTTAAATTAATGTGTACAGAACCTATTGCTTATAGTTTGGCAAACTTAGATGTGGTTGAAGGTAAGATAACTCGCAAGGATATTGAAAAACAGGCTTTATTCAACAGCCGTTACCGTAACAAGGCTAAAATGGCTGTAGAACGTGTAATGAAAAATCCATCTTTAGCAAATGATCCTTCTTTACTAGCCCAGTTAGGTGTATCTCCTGAATCTTTGGCCAAAGCTGAAAAGATTAAAAAGGAAAGTGCTCCAAAGACTAATCGAATGATGGCTGCTATGATTGCCAAGATGCAGGAAGATGAGAAAAAGGGTAAAAAATCATCTATAATGAAAGGACATGGTCATCCTGCAGGTATTCCTAAAACTGGAGAAATGCCAGAACATGTCAAGAAGATGTTAAAGGAAAAAATGGCCAAAGGAGGCAATGATACTAAAACATCCGAAGATAATGCTAAAGATAAAGCAATGAAAGAAGCTATGGCTGAAATGATGAAGGAACAATCTGTTTCGAAAAAGGAAATCATGTTCGCCAATGCTATCCTTGACATTCAGAATGCGATACAAAATGTAAATACTTATCGAGATTATTTACGTAACTGCCCCGATTACGAATTAGGAAGTTTCATGAATGCATTAAACGGAAGATATGTTTCACCATCTCCTGGAGGTGATATTATTGCTGATCCAAATGTACTTCCTACCGGACGTAATTTATATGGTATTAACGCAGAAGCAACTCCTACCCCTGCTGCATGGGATAAAGGTGTTGAACTTGCCAGATCTTTATTAGCCCAGCATGCCAAACTTCATGGAGGAAAAACTCCACAGAAAGTAAGTTTCACTCTTTGGGCTGGAAGCTTTGTTGAAAGTGAAGGTGCCACTATCGGACAAATCTTATATTTGTTAGGTGTCGAACCAATTCGTGACCGTTTCAATCGAGTATTGGATATTCGTCTGATTCCGGAAGAAGAATTAGGGCGCCCTCGTGTTGACGTTGTTGTTCAGACATCAGGTCAGTTCCGAGACTTGGCTGCTTCTCGTCTGAGTCTGATTCAGAAAGCTGTTGAAATGGCAGCCAATGCAAACGACAAAGAAGAGAACTATGTATCAAAAGGTCGTAACGATGCTGAAAGAGTTTTATTGAACAAAGGTTTCTCTCCTAAAGAAGCTCGTGACCTTTCTACACAACGTGTATTTGGTGGTGCGAACGGAATGTACGGTACAGGTATTACCAATATGGTAGAAAGTGGTGACAGATGGGAAAATGAATCAGAAATCGCTAACGTATATTTGAACAATATGGGTGCGACTTATGGTGATGACAAAGCATACGGAAGTTTCAAACCAGGAATTTTCGAAGCAGCTCTTCAGAATACCGAAGCAGTTGTACAGCCTCGCCAGAGTAATACGTGGGGAGCACTAAGTTTGGATCATGTATATGAATTTATGGGTGGTATCAATCTGACTGTAAGAAATGTTACCGGAAATGATCCTGACGCATATTTCAATGATTTACGAAATCGTCACAGAGCTCGTCTACAAGATTTGAAGACAGCCATCGGCGTTGAGACTCGTACAACTTTGTTCAATCCGGTTTACATGCGCGAACAGATGAAAGAAGGAGCTACAGCAGCAAGTGCCATGGCAGAAACTGTTCGTAACACATACGGTTGGAATGTTATGAAACCCAAAGCCATTGATAATGAAATTTGGGATCAGTATTACGAAATCTTTGTAAACGACAAATTACATGTAGGTGTTAAAGAATTCTTTGAACGTGAAAATCCTGCAGCTTTACAGGAAGCTACAGCCGTAATGCTTGAAACTGCTCGTAAAGGATATTGGAAAGCGAGTCCTGAACAATTAAAGAAGCTGGCTTCTTTCCATGCCGAATTAGTTCAGAAACATGAAGCTGGCTGTAGTGGTTTTGTTTGTGACAATGCCAAATTACAATCATTTATCAGCAAACAAGTATCCGGCACACAAGCTCAACAATATCAAGAAAAAATAAGCTCTGCACGTAACGAAGCTGTAGCAGCAGATGAAAAGAGCGTTGTCTTGAAAAAAGACAAAAGCATTCAGACAAATGAAACTGAATCAGAAAACAATAATTCATTCAAGCTTGCCTTAATGACATTCTTCTGGGTAGTAATCATTGTCTTTATCATCTATTTTGTTCGTAAAAGAGCACAAAAAAATAAAAGGAGAAAATAAGCATGGATAACATATTGCTTTTGTTATCACTTTTCGCTGTAATAAAAAGTCTGTTTATGACAAGTCTGCTGCCTAATCGCTGGTACAGACTTGCCTTCAGCTTATCGCTTGGAGTATTTCTTCTATTCACTCACTCTTATGCGTTAGAGATAAACAAACTGGAACTGCAGCGGGTATTATCAACACAATCTGCCATCATGAATATATCTTTGTTTGTGATGATTGATATGCTTCTATCCTGCTACTTCTGTGTTGCACGTATAAAAAGTCATGAGGATAGTGCAAAGTTCCGCTGGTATACTAAACTTTTTCGTTTTATGCCATCGTTGCTCATCTTTCCAGCGTTGTATTACATCCAGATTACTTTATTCTTTACTCTAACCGGTGTTGATTTCTTGAAAATCAGTATTGGTCTGGCAAGTATAACAATAATATTGTTCGTAGCAGCTTCCTTCTTTATGAGATCCTTAATCGATGATAAGGACATGCTGATCGAACTGATTATTTTACTGACTCTTTTCGTATGTGCATTAGTTATCTGCTGCACCATATTTCATCCGTCAGCAAAAGTCTTCAACCGTGCAACTCCAATCGATTGGATTGGTTGCGCAGGAACTCTTGGCTTCTTAAGCATTACTATATTTATAGGTTATATCTGGGCACAAATAGTCCGCATTTACAAACAGCATAAAAAAGTAAAAAAGTAAAAAAATAAATAGACATGGAACAAGTATCAAATTTATTATTTTGGATCTCAAGTGGTTTACTAGTACCCGTCATTGTAGGTCTACTTTTCTTCTTTATTAAGAGTATCATTATGTTCGGAGGTTTCATCAGCCAGTACATCCAACGAATCAGACAAGATAAACAATTGCGTATCCGCATGAATCAATTGAACAAAGAAAATGTTCTTGCTTTTGCTAAAGAGCTAGACGAACATCAGGAATCTATGTTCACAACCACTGCGAAAGAACTTCTTACTTCAGACAGTCCGGCTATTTGTAATCGTATTCTTTCTGAATATGAGATTGCTGCAGATACAGAACTAGGAAAATTCAAATTATTAATTAAATTCGGACCAATCTTAGGTTTAATGGGAACTTTGATACCAATGGGTCCGGCATTAGCTGGATTATCTACCGGTGACATTGCTTCTATGGCTTATAACATGCAGGTTGCTTTTGCTACTACAGTTTTAGGTTTGTTCTCAGGAGCTATCGGTTTCGTTCTACTACAGGCTAAACAGCGTTGGTTCAATACTGATTTGGTTTATCTTGATTACTTGTTTGCTTTGCGTCAGGAAAAGGAAGCAGACAATGAAACTGAATTACCTAACAATTCTAAAAACGTAAACGAATAATGAGTCGCCGTCGTATTATAGAATCAAACGAAGATAATGATCCAGTAGCAATGTTGACCAACTTATTCGACGTTGCTATGGTATTTGCCGTTGCTTTGATGGTAGCCTTAGTAACCAAATTCAATATGACAGAAATCTTCTCTCAGGAAGATTACACCGTTGTAAAGAATCCTGGTAAGGAAAATATGGAAATCATTACTAAAGAAGGACAAACTATCACGAAATACAAACCTTCTGAAAGTCAGGAAAAGAAATCCGGCAAGAAAGGTAAGAAAGTTGGTATTGCCTATGAATTGGAAAATGGTGAAATTATTTATATTCCAGAATAAATTCAAATTCTTTTTAGCATAAATAACCTTTATGGTTATTACTTTCATAGTATCGGCACTGTAAGAATTTATACAATGCCGATATTTTTTTATTAGCCAAATACAAAAACTGAATTTTTTGACTTTTTTCGTACATCTTTGTAGTTTTCGTATACCTTACTACGTCTAACGGATAAAAGAAGCTTTAAAAATAATAGAATGGAAAATGAATTTAAAGAAGTCGTAGAAAAACATAAGAGCACGATATATACCGTTTGCTATATGTTCTCGAAAGATAGCGACGAAGTTAACGACCTTTTTCAAGAGGTTTTGATTAATCTATGGAAAGGATTCTCGTCGTTCCAAGGTAAAAGCAGTATTGATACCTGGATTTGGCGTATCAGTTTCAATACCTGTATTACACAGGACCGTAAAAAGAGACGTCATGAAACGCTTCCTTTGTCGATGGACATCAACCTTTATGAAGACAAAGATGATGACACGCAACAGATACAGATGCTTTATCATCGCATTCATGCATTGAAACCTTTCGACCGTGCTATTGTCATGTTATGGTTAGAAGGTATAAGTTACGAAGAGATTGGCGAAATTGTTGGAATCACAGTCAAGAATGTATCCATCCGTCTCTATCGAATTAAAGAAGAATTGAAGAAAATGTCAAATTCTAAAAAATGATTACTATGGAGAACTTAAATGATACACAATTATTAAACGAAATGCGTGAGCAGATGCAGTTGCTTAACCGCAAACTGGAAAAGGAAAGAATTACGAACGAACAGCTCATACGTAAAGCAATGAACGAGAAAATATCCAAGCTCCATCATAAAAAGCGTTTCTGGATGCCGGCTGCTATTATCCTTGCTATTCCCTGTCTGTATTTCATGTATAGTTACATGAATTTCTCATTGGCATTTTCATTAGTAACAATCGCTTTCCTTATTACAGCCGAATGCTACCAACTATATACCTGGAAAGGGATTAAACAGAATGAACTTATAACAGGCGACCTATGTAATTCCGCCAAAAAGTTGATCAGAATCAAGGATCGGAATGACAAATGGCTGGTTTATACCATTCCTTTTATCATTTTCTGGTTCATCTGGTTTGTTTACGAGAATCTGCAATTGAGCAGTATAGCACAGGAAGCAAGAGATTTTACTAATGGAGCATTACTTGGAGGTATTGTAGGAGGAATCATTGGCGGTTTAATAGGATATACACAGTATAAAAAGGGGAAAAAGACAATTAATGAACTAATCAGTCAGATAGAAGAATTAACCCGCGAACAGGAAGGATAAAGATAAACAACCTTAATAGAATAAAGGGACGTTTCCAAATATTCAGGAAACGTCCCTTTTTTATTTACTTCCAGATTCGAAAATCAATCGTCATCATCATCATCGTCGTCATAATCGTCATCGTCATCGTCGTCATCCCATTTATATCTCTTCTTATAATAATATTTATGATACTTACGATGATGCTTATGAGGTTTATAATAATGGTCACGATGATGATTTCTATAATAAGAATCATAATAATCATGCCAACAAACACCATGATAATGGATTCGATCATAAAAAGGCTCATAGTATCTAGAATCAGGTCTGATTCCAACTTCTATTAAAACCCGATCCCAACCATGACGTTTATATCTCTGATAATATCTACAAACATCACGAACTGGTCTACCTGATGTTCTAGCTATTTCCAAAAGAACACTTACATTCCCCCAGTCTCTATCACAATAATCATAATAATCTCCTAAAAGTCTATCAGACATATTATACTCAAGGCATAATCGTTTCCTATAATCTGATAAATCTACAGAAGCATACTTATTTGCATTTCCTATACATATTGAGATTCTGTTTTGTGCAACAAGAGCAAAAACAGAAATCAGAAATAGAATTAAAATATTAACTTTCCTCATATTAGTATCTTATTAAAATCAATGTCGTAAATATAAAAAGAATATAAAGAAAATCAAGTGAATATTTCTCAATATATATTACAAAACCTTTACAGGAATATTACAAAACTGATATACAATCAATTGCAGGAAGACATTTTTCATATTAAAAGATTTTGTAAATGAGTTGATTATAGTAATCTTTTTTAGTAAGCATTCCACTCCGCATATATAATAAAAACATAAATAAGTTCACGACAACCTTTCTCAATTTGCAGATGTCAAGATTTTTTACGAATATTGCATGTCTTTTTCACACGAAAAAACAACAAAATCATCCAACAAATGAGAAATAAGATTTTATTAGGACTATTGTTGTTCTTTATTCCTTTTACCCAAATATGGGCTGAAGACTCTGATAAAAATACATATAAGACAGCAGAACGTTTGTTTTATATAGAAAGAAGTGTCAATAAAAATCTAGTATGCTATGATGCTAACATAGAAAATGGAATTCTAAACACAAAATCACCAATCAATGTATACTGGTTAAATAGAGAAGACAAACCTGGAAAAACAAATGGTCTTAACTATATTCAACGAAAATTAGCCTATGGCTATAAATTAGTTTCTTCTAAAGATAATACATGTGTATGTACCCTAACAGCTTATCCAAAAAGAGAATTGAGCATTGTAAAAAGAAATTCCAAATATATATGTCTGATCAAAATCAATAATCAAGAAGCAATACTTCAATCCCTCTATGTAAAAGCAGATCCTCAAAATTCTCTCAAAGTTGAATACGTAGAACTTCGTGGTCTCTCGATTTCCACTAATCAAATGATAACAGAAAAAATAAAAAAATAATAAGCATCACTTAAATCATTCGATATTTTTTAACCTCTTCACGTAATATACGAGCTTTACCATCTGTCACCTGGTCCATCAAACGCCAGAACCTATCTCCATGATTCATTTCTTTGGTATGACATAATTCATGCAAAAGAATATAATCAATCAGATGTTTTGGAAGAAGCATATTATTCAATGAAAGGTTAATATTTTTCTGTGATGTACACGATCCCCAATGAGTCTTACTACGATTTATCTTTATTTCGTTCACTTCAAATCCAAACTTCTGAGCCCAAAACATTAATCGAACAGGAAGATACCGCTTTGCCTCACGACGTAAAATACCAATTATAGCTTCTCTTAGAAATTCCTGTATCATTTCAGAATGAAAATCCGTATCTAGAGGACAAACAATTTCCAATTCCTTTGCGTTTCTTGTTATTATCTGATAATTACTACAAGCCTTTCTGACTATTTTTATCCTTACTGTAGCCGTCTGTAAATCGGTCGTTTCATCAAAAAGAAGTCTTTTCGGAGATCTTTGTAAAGCTTTCTGAATCCAATCCCGATTTCGTACGATAACTTCTTTCATTCCGTCCAAATTCCCATCCGTAGGAATAGTACCAATAATCTGTCCATTTACAACCTTCAGACTATACCTTTTCGCCCTCATACTCCGACGAATCAATATCTCACCAAACTCTTTATCTTTAATCGAAACACCCATTCTCAATTTTTTCCCGAATATAATAGTAAATATTCTTCATTTTTATACGAAAGTAACACTTTCTATCTAATAAAAATAGATTTAGATTTGCTATCTTTGCATCTGCAAAAAAGATTGTTTAAATATAAAAAAATACAATTATGGCTAAGAATGCACTTTTAATGATTCTTGATGGTTGGGGATGTGGTGACCACAAGAAAGATGACGTAATTTTCAACACTCCTACACCGTATTGGGATTCTCTATTAGCTAGTTATCCAAACTCTCACTTACAAGCAAGTGGAGAAAACGTAGGTTTACCTGACGGACAAATGGGAAACTCTGAAGTTGGTCACTTAAACATTGGTGCTGGTCGTATCGTTTATCAGGATTTAGTAAAGATTAATCGTGCTTGTGCTGATAATAGTATCATGCAGAATAAAGAAATCGTTTCTGCATTTTCATATGCTAAAGAAAATGGAAAAAACATCCACTTTATGGGTTTAACTTCAAACGGTGGTGTTCACTCTTCTTTAGATCATTTATTTAAGTTATGTGATATCGCAAAAGAATATGGTTTGTCTAATACATTCATCCATTGTTTCATGGATGGTCGTGATACAGACCCCAAAAGTGGTAAAGGCTTCATCGAAGCTTTGTCTGCTCATTGCGAAAAATCAGCTGGTAAAATTGCTTCAATTATTGGTCGTTTCTATGCAATGGACCGTGACAAACGTTGGGCTCGAATAAAAGAAGCTTATGATTTGTTAGTTAACGGTACAGGAAAACAGTCTAACGATATGATCAAAGCAATGCAGGAATCATATGATGAAGGTGTAACAGACGAATTCGTTAAACCAATCAACAATTCTACTGTTGACGGAACAATCAAAGAAGGCGATGTCGTTATCTTCTTTAATTATCGTAACGACCGTGCAAAAGAATTGACAGTTGTTCTGACTCAGCAGGATATGCCGGAAGAAGGCATGAAGACTATTCCTGGTTTGCAGTATTATTGTATGACTCCATACGATGCTTCATTCAAGGGTGTTCATATTATCTTCCCTAAAGAAAATGTTCAGAATACATTAGGTGAATATTTATCAACAAGTAATAAGACACAGCTTCATATTGCTGAAACTGAAAAATATGCTCACGTAACATTCTTCTTCAACGGAGGTCGTGAAACTCCATTTGAAAAAGAAGAACGTATATTGGTTCCTTCTCCAAAAGTTGCTACTTACGACTTGAAACCAGAAATGAGCGCATTCGAAGTAAAAGACAAATTGGTTGAAGCTTTGAATACTCAGAAATACAACTTCATCGTTGTTAACTATGCAAACGGTGATATGGTTGGTCATACTGGTGTTTACGAAGCAATCCAGAAAGCTGTTGTTGCTATCGATACTTGTGTTAAAGAAACTGTCGAAGCAGCAAAGGCAAACGATTATGAAGTTATCATCATTGCGGACCATGGTAATGCAGATCACGCTTTAAATGAAGATGGAACTCCTAATACTGCTCACTCATTAAATCCTGTTCCTTTTGTTTACGTTACTGAAAACAAAAACGCAAAAGTTGCAGATGGTGTTTTAGCAGACGTTGCTCCTTCAATCCTTCATATCTTAGGAATGGCTCAGCCTGCTGAAATGACTGGTAAAGATTTAATCCAGGATTAATTAAATCTATACAGATTTTAATATAACAAAGAGTCACAAAGCCATCCGGTTTTATTGTATCTGATAAACCTGACGTGTCTTTGTGACTCTCTTTTTCTTTTTAGCGATTATGATGATTCAAATAGAGGATGTTGTTATTTCAAGCGACATTCTAACCGAAAAATTTATCTGTAACCTGGATGCTTGTAAAGGTGAATGTTGTATTGAAGGTGATGCAGGTGCTCCAGTAGAACTATCGGAAGTAGAAGAATTGGAAAAAGCTGTTCCCATTGTTTGGGACGATCTGGCTCCGGAAGCACAGGCTGTCATTAAAAAGCAAGGCGTTGTTTACAGAGACCAAGATGGTGATTTGGTTACATCTATTGTGAACAACAAAGATTGTGTCTTTACTTGTTACGATGAAAAAGGTTACTGTTATTGTGCTATAGAAAAGGCTTACCGTGAAGGGAAATGTAACTTCTATAAACCTGTATCTTGCCATCTTTACCCAATCAGAGTTGGATATTACGGACCTTATTATGCTTTAAACTATCATCGTTGGGATGTTTGTAAAGCAGCCGTTATTCTAGGTAAAATGAAAAACGTTCCTGTTTATAAATTTTTAAAAGAACCATTAATCCGTAAATTTGGAGAGGAATGGTATCAGATGCTTTGCGATTGCGCTGAAGAATGGACTAAACAGAATATGGGCGAAGACGAAAAGAAATATTAGATGTTGACTATGGATACAACTGATCAAAAAGAGAAACAAATGCTTGAGCTTTTACAAAACTCATTTACTTTGCCGGATGTAGTTTCTTTATGTGAAGAAAAAGATTGTGTCACAATCCTTGATCAAACACAACTTCCTGCAAAAGAAGTTTTTCTGGATATAGATAATGAAGATGAATTGATCGATGCTATTTACAAATTAAAAGTAAGAGGAGCTCCAGCTATAGGCGTCGCAGCAGCAGTAGGACTTTACGTTTGCTTTGCAAGAACATTACATTCTATATCATCTGCTGAAGAATTAAAAGAAAAATTTCATTCCCTAGCTGACAGAATCCGTTCCAGTCGCCCAACTGCAGTCAATCTAGCTTGGGCTCTAGACAGAATGTCTACTCTTTTCAATCGTTGGATTTTGGAGAAGCAAATAATAACAAAAGACGATTTCCAAACAATAAAAACTATATTACGAGAAGAGGCCAAACGAATAAAAACAGAAGATATTTCCATGTGTCAGCAAATTGCTTTGAATGGAGTACAATTAATTTCCAAAGGAAATCATATTCTGACTCATTGTAATGCTGGACATTTGGCTGTTTCCCGCTATGGTACAGCCCTTGCTCCTATTTATATGGCTCAAGTAGCCGGACTTGAACCGAAAGTATATGCAGACGAAACTCGTCCATTATTACAAGGAGCTCGATTAACAGCCTACGAACTGACAAAATTTGGAATCGATACAACTCTTATTTGTGATAATATGGCTGCCTCATTGATGAGTTCTGGAAAAATAGATATGATTATGGTTGGTTGTGACCGTATCGCTGCCAATGGTGATGTCGCCAATAAAATAGGAACCTTTGGCCTGGCCGTCTTAGCCAATCATTTTAACATTCCTTTCTATGTACTTGGTCCGACCAGTACATTTGACCAAGCAACACCTAATGGAGAACAAATCATTATTGAACAACGAGCAGCTTCGGAAGTAACTGAATTACATTATGTTCATCGGATGGCACCCAAAGAGGTAAAAGTTTACAATCCAGCATTTGATGTTACTCCGGCAGAATTAGTTACATCTTATATAACAGAGAAAGGTATATTCAAAAATGTAATAGATCTAAGAAAAAATATCTGATAAATAAAAAAAATCCCTGCAATATACAGCAGGGATTCCATATCACAAAAAGTAAAAAGATTTATTTAGTAGCATAAAAAGAATCAAATATCCATAAAAGGACTAATTCTTTATTGGATTTCAATAACTCTTGAAGCTTCTTTCTTTTCTTCAATTGTCATCTTTGGCAGATCTATGCTTAACACGCCATCACTAACCGAAGCATTGATTTTATCTTTCTCAACATCATCTGGTAAATACAAAGATTGCTCGAATTTAGAATAATTGAACTCTCGACGAAGATATTTTTTATTTTCATTTTCTTCCTTTTGTTCATCTTTCTTTTCCATAGCAATAATCAATTGATTGTCATCTGTCAGATGAATATTAAAATCTTCTTTTTTCATTCCAGGGACAGCAACTTCCACTTTATATCCCTTTTCATCTTCTGTTACATTAATTGCAGGAGCTGTTGCATTTGGTTTCAACATCCAATCATTATCAAAGAAATCACTAAAAATGTTCGGTAACCAATTCTGACCATAAGTTCTATTTACTGGCATCATAATTAAAAACCTCCTATTTTAAAATTCAATCATTAATAAGCCCTTTGGATTGAGTCTCCTTTCATTTCTCAATTCACTTACAGACAGACAAATAACATGCCAAAAGAAGAAAATGATATTCAAACATCAATAATTTAAACTAAATTAAACAACTATTCCTTCATTTTGCATTCTATTTACCACATCCTTTGACAGAAGGTCAGATTAATAGAACAGACTGACTTATTCTATGCCAAATATTGTATTTTATTAAAGATTCTTTATAAATTTGCCCCCCGTTTGAAATGACTTAAAACAAAATACCCTATAAAATGAATTTATTAAGAAAACTTTCAATGGCAACCCTCATTGGATGCCAAATTTTATGGACAGTTTCTTGTACATCTAATACAAAGAAAGAAGTAGAGGAAAGTCCTGTTAATATTGATTACACCGCTTATGTTGATCCGTATATTGGATCTGGAGAACATGGACACGTTTTTGTTGGTGCCAGTGTTCCTTTTGGTATGATTCAAGCTGGTCCACAGAATATCCATAAAGGATGGGACTGGTGTTCTGGTTATCACTATACAGACAGTGTAATTATTGGTTTTAGTCATACTCATTTAAGTGGTACAGGATGTACAGATCTTGGTGATGTTTTAGTGATGCCTTATATGGGAAAAGTTCGTACAGAACGTGGCGAACAAGATAATATTGAAGGTTCTTGTTCTTCATATTATTCTCACAAAAATGAAAAGGTAACTCCAGGTTACTATTCTCTTTTGATGGATAATGGCATCAAAGTTGAATTAACTTCTACAGAACGTGCAGCTATCCATCGTTACACATTTCCTGAAGGAGAAAGTCATATTTTGGTCAACCTGGAAGAAGGTAATGGTGACGAATCTATTGATACTTATATCAAAAAAATAGATGATAATACAATTGAAGGTTATCGTCATTCTAAAGGATGGAGTCCTTCTCACAAAGTTTTCTTTGTGATGAAATTTGAAAAGCCTATTAAGGATCTTCAAGTATTCAATGGAGATAAAGCTGCAGGTACTAATGAATTGAAAGGTAAAGGCGTTAAAGGTGTTGTAACATTCAAAGATGCTCAAAAAGTTGTTAAGAGTAAAATTGCTATTTCTTCTGTAAGCTGTGCCAACGCATTGGCTAACATGCAACAAGAATTAAATGACTGGAACTTCGACAATGTTTATGCTCAGGCTAAAGCAAAATGGAACGATCAGCTTGCTTGTATTAACATTACAACAAATGACGAACGAGCTAAGAAAATTTTCTATACTAGTATGTTCCATGCTTTCATCGCTCCAACACTTTATTGTGACGTAAACAAAGAATTCCGTGGTCACGATGATAAAGTTTATACAGCTGATACTTGGACTAACTATTCTACATTCTCTTTGTGGGATACTTACCGTACATTAAATCCTATGTTCACAGTAATCAAACCTCAGTATGTTTCTGACATGGTGAACTCTATGTTAAGTATATTCGATCAGCAAGGTAAACTTCCTATCTGGCCTTTAGTTGGAGGCGAAACAGAATGTATGCCTGGTTATAGTGCAGTTCCTATTATTGCAGATGCCTATTTAAAAGGTTTCAAAGGTTTTGATGCTGAACGTGCATTCAAATACATGATTTCATCTGCGACTTATGAAAAACAAAATGGAGTTCCTTATGTTTTGGAAAAAGGATACATCCCTTGCGACAAGAAACCTCAGGCAACTTCTATTGCTATGGAATATGCTGCTGATGACTGGGGTATCGCTTTGATGGCAAAGAAAATGGGAAAAGATGCTGAATATAAAGAATATATCAAACGTGGTCATTACTATGAAACTTATTTCGATAAAAGCATTAATTTCATCCGTCCAAAAATGAATGACGGTTCATGGCGTACTCCTTACAGTCCATTCCGTTCTCTTCATGGCGAAGGTGACTTCTGTGAAGGTAATGGCTGGCAGTATACATTCTTTGTTCCTCAGGATCCAGAAGGTTTGATTGCTTTAATGGGTGGTGACGAAAAATTTGGAAATAAACTGGATTCTTTGTTCATTGCTGAAGGTGATCTTGGAGAAGGAGCTTCTGCTGATATTTCAGGTTTGATTGGTATGTATGCTCATGGTAACGAACCAAGTCATCATGTTGCTTACTTATATCCATATGCAGGACAACAGTGGAAAACAGCAAAAATGGTAAACAAAATTCAGAAAGATTTCTATACAGATAAACCAGAAGGTGTTATCGGTAACGAAGACTGTGGTCAAATGTCTGCATGGCATATCATGTCTGCCTTAGGTTTCTATCAGGTTAATCCTTCAAATGGTGTATTTGTATTTGGTACTCCAGCATTCGACAAAGCAGTAATTGCTTTACCAGAAGGCAAGACTTTCGAAGTTGTTGCAAACAACCACAGCAACGAAAATATTTACATTCAGTCTGTAACATTCAACGGTAAACCTTATACTAAATCATTCATCAACTACGAAGATTTAATGAAGGGTGGTAACTTAACTTTCGTTATGGGAAATACTCCTAACAAACAGTTTGGTACAGCTCCTGAAGACCGCCCTGTTTCTGCTAGATAAATATCTAAAACATATTAAATAATAAATAAAGGTGCATCAAAATTGGTGCACCTTTTATTTTTGACAAATATCCACTTATTATGAAAAGAATTGATTAAATTGCAATCCGTTTTTAAACAGTATCATAGAAAAACAATATAAACTAAAATATAATTTATATGAAAAAAATCGCAATGTTACTATGTGCTCTTCTTACTGGTATAACAGCTTGGGGACAAAAACAATTAAAATTAATTTCTCCTGATGGGAAAGTAACCACAAACATCGAAATAGGTTCTAAAATCACATATGATATATGTGTAGATGGAAAACAAGTACTTGCACCATCTCCAATATCTATGACACTAAGCAATGGAGAAATTTGGGGTGATAATGCAAAATTATCTAAAAAGAAACAAACCAGTGTCGATGAAGTTGTTGCCTCTCCTTTCTATAAGAAGAAGGAAGTTGTTAACAAATACAACCAGTTAACTTTAACCTTCAAAAAACAATGGGGTATCGAATTCAGAGTTTTTAATAATGGTGTTGCTTATCGTTTTACTCATCAACGCAAACAACCTTTTAATATCGAAAAAGAAGAAGTTACTTATCAGTTCAATAGTGATGTTGATACACATATAGCTTATTCCAACAGAGGAAAAGATGGAGACTTCGAATCACAATTCATGAACTCTTTTGAAAATACTTATGTAGTTAAAAAGCTTTCTCAACAGAACAAACAACGTTTAATGATTCTACCTCTTGTAGCAACCGCTGACAATGGAGTACGTTTATGTTTTACTGAAGTTAATTTGGATAACTATCCAAGTATGTACCTTACAAATCGGGAAGGAGGAAACAAACTTGTCGGAGTAATGGCTGCTTATCCAAAACAAACAGAACAAGGCGGACATAACAGGCTTCAGATGTTAGTAAAAGAACGTGAAAACTATATTGCTAAAATTGAAAATCCTCGTTCATTCCCTTGGCGTACTACTATCATTGCTCGCAATGATATTGAACTAGCAAATAACGATCTAACATATTGCCTGGCAGAACCTAGTAAAGTAGCTGATATTTCATGGATCAAACCAGGCAAAGTTGCTTGGGAATGGTGGAATGACTGGAATCTTCAAGGTGTAGATTTTAAAGCGGGAATTAATAATGAAACTTATAAGTATTATATTGATTTTGCATCAAAACATGGCATTGAATATGTAATTCTTGATGAAGGATGGGCAGTTAATCTGAAAGCAGATCTGATGCAGATTGTTCCAGAAATCGACATTAAAGAACTTGTTGATTATGGTAAAACAAGAAATGTAGGTATTATCCTTTGGGCAGGTTATTATGCTTTCGAACGAGATATGGAAAATATTTGTAAGTATTATTCAGAAATGGGAGTCAAAGGTTTCAAGGTTGACTTTATGGATCGTGATGACCAATACATTGTTGCTTTCAACAACCGAGCAGCAGCCACATGCGCTAAATATAAGATGCTACTAGATCTTCACGGAATGTACAAACCTTCTGGATTAAATCGTACTTATCCTAACGTTCTGAATTTTGAGGGCGTTCATGGATTAGAAAACATGAAATGGGCTTCTAATGAAGTAGATCAAATGACTTATGATGCAACTATTCCTTATATTCGTCAGATTGCAGGACCTATGGATTACACTCAAGGTTCTATGAGAAATGCTACTAAAAAGAACTATTATCCTTGCTACTCAGAACCAATGAGTCAGGGAACTCGCTGCCATCAGTTAGCTCTTTACGTTGTATTGGAATCTCCATTAAATATGCTTTGTGATGCTCCTACCAATTATATGAAAGAAGAAGAATCATTGGAATATATCTCTAAGATTCCAACAGTATGGGATGAAACAATTGTTCTTGACGGAAAAATCGGAGAATATATCGTTACAGCCCGTCGTCATGGAAATACCTGGTACATTGGAGGTATTACCAACTGGACACCACGTGATCTAACTATTGATTTATCAGCATTAAAGGTTGCCAACAAACAAGCAGTTCTATTTAAAGATGGTATCAATGCTGATCATAAAGCCAGTGATTACAAAAAAGAAACAGTTACCATTTCTAATCAAATGAATATTCATTTAGCTCCTGGTGGAGGTTTCACTATGATGATCAAATAACAAGAAATATTTCTAATAAGAAGCCTGTTGATAATTACCCAACAGGCTTTTTTATTAGTGCTATTATAATTATTGCAAGTTAATTAAATCAAAAGCTTCAGAACTACCCATAACCTGTTCTGAATAGATTTATGAAATATGTTTTCAAATAGGATTTCCATCTCTTTCATATTTCATAAAATATCTTCACAATAAATTTGTTATTTCACCCTCAAAATTTAAAAGCAAACAGATAAAAAAACAGCAAATTCAATCAACTTATATAAATACTCACAAATAAAGCCATATATTTTTACTATTTTCTCAATTAAGCTACAATAATATTACTTTGTAGTTGCGCAAGAAATCTGTAACTTTGTCACCATAAAAGAAGGAGCCGGCACAAATATTGTATTAATAAATATTTTGTTACTTACTTGTTATTCAAGCCCTCTTAATCCATCTTTTATATAAATGATTAAATAAAAAATACAACATATTTATGGCATTACAATGTGGTATTGTAGGACTTCCTAATGTAGGAAAGTCAACTCTTTTCAATTGCTTATCAAATGCGAAAGCTCAATCTGCCAACTTTCCATTCTGTACTATCGAGCCTAATGTTGGCGTTATTACAGTACCTGATGAAAGACTAAACAAACTGGCAGAAATAGAACATCCTCAGCGTGTTATTCCTACTACTGTAGAAATTGTTGATATCGCCGGATTAGTTAAGGGAGCAAGTAAAGGTGAAGGTTTGGGAAACAAGTTCCTTGCCAATATTCGTGAGACAGATGCAATTCTTCACGTTTTGCGTTGTTTCGATGATGATAATATCGTTCACGTTGATGGATGTGTAGATCCTGTTCGTGATAAGGAAATTATCGATATGGAACTTCAGATTAAAGACTTGGAAACTGTTGACAGCCGCATTGCCAAAGTTCAGAAACAAGCTCAGACAGGTGGTGACAAACAAGCTAAAATTGCTTACGAAGTTCTTTGTAAATATAAAGAAGCTTTGGAACAAGGAAAAAGTGCACGTACTGTCTCTTTCGAAAGTAAAGATGAACAAAAAATTGCTCACGATTTATTCCTTCTTACAGACAAACCTGTTCTTTATGTTTGTAATGTGGATGAAGCCAGCGCAGTAAGTGGAAACAAATATGTAGAAGCTGTTCGTGAAGCTGTAAAAGATGAAAATGCCGAAATTTTAGTAGTTGCTGCCAAGATAGAAAGTGAAATTGCAGAACTCGATACTTACGAAGAACGCCAGATGTTCCTTCAGGAAATTGGTTTGGAAGAATCTGGTGTTAATCGTCTGATCAAATCTGCTTATAAATTACTGAATCTTCAGACATTCCTGACTGCCGGACCAGATGAAGTTCGTGCATGGACATTCCACAAAGGATGGAAAGCTCCTCAATGTGCAGGTGTTATTCACACCGATTTTGAAAAAGGTTTCATTCGTGCCGAAGTTATTAAGTATGACGACTACATTTCATATGGTTCCGAGACAGCAGTTAAGGAAGCAGGAAAGATGAGCGTCGAAGGTAAAGAATACATCGTTCAGGACGGTGACATCATGCATTTCCGATTTAACGTATAAACCAATATAAGCGAGCGCAACAGATTCATTTCTTTTGCGCTCGTATTCAAATTTAGAATCTATGGTACAGCGATTTGATTTCTTAGTTATCGGTTCCGGTATTGCCGGAATGAGTTTTGCCCTAAAAGTGGCACATAAAGGAAAAGTAGCCCTCGTCTGTAAATCCGGATTGGAAGAAGCAAATACTTACTTTGCTCAAGGAGGCGTTGCGTCTGTTACCAACCTGATTGTTGACAATTTCGACAAACATATACAAGATACTATGATTGCCGGCGATTGGTTAAGCGACCGGGCTGCAGTTGAACAAGTTGTTAAGAACGCTCCTAAGCAGATTAACGAATTAATCAACTGGGGTGTTGATTTCGATAAGGATCCTAATGGAAACTTTGACCTTCACCGTGAAGGTGGTCACTCTGAATTCCGTATCCTCCATCATAAGGATAATACTGGTGCCGAAATTCAGGATAGCTTGATTAAGGCTGTTCAGAATCATCCAAACATCACTGTTTTCGAAAACCATTTTGCTATTGAAATTTTAACTCAGCATCATTTAGGTGTTACAGTTACTCGTCAGACTCCAGATATTGAATGTTACGGTGCTTACATCATGGATATGAATACAGGTAAGATCGATACATTCTTATCAAAAGTTACTTTGATGGCTACTGGTGGTATAGGTGCTGTTTATCAGACAACAACAAACCCACTGGTTGCAACAGGTGATGGTATTGCTATGGTTTACCGTGCAAAAGGTACAGTAAAAGACATGGAATTTGTTCAGTTCCACCCAACAGCATTATTCCATCCTGGCGATCGTCCATCATATTTGATTACTGAAGCTATGCGTGGTTATGGTGGAATTCTGCGTACAATGGACGGTAAAGAATTCATGCAGAAGTATGACAAACGTTTATCTTTAGCTCCACGTGATATCGTTGCTCGTGCCATCGATTCAGAAATGAAAAACCGTGGTGATGATCATGTATTCTTGGATGTTACTCATAAAGATCCTGAAGAAACCAAGAAACATTTCCCTAATATCTACGAGAAATGCTTAAGTATCGGTGTAGATATTACAAAAGATTATATTCCAGTTGCTCCTGCTGCTCACTATTTATGCGGTGGTATCAAAGTTGATTTGAACGCCCGTTCATCTATTAACCGTTTATATGCAGTTGGTGAATGTTCTTGTACAGGTTTGCATGGTGGAAACCGTTTGGCTTCAAATTCTTTGATTGAAGCTGTCGTTTACGCTGATGCTGCCAGCAAACATAGTCTAAGTATTATTGATTCTCTTTCTTATCAGGAAAATATTCCTGAATGGAACGATGAAGGAACTCAACTTCCAGAAGAAATGGTTTTGATTACTCAAAGCTTAAAAGAAGTCGGACAGATTATGAGTACTTATGTAGGTATCGTTCGTTCAGACTTGCGCTTGAAACGGGCATGGGATCGTTTGGATCTTCTTTACGAAGAGACAGAAAGTCTATTCAAACGTTCTATTGCTTCTCGTGAAATCTGCGAATTACGTAATATGATTAATGTTGGTTACCTGATTACTCGTCAGGCTATCGAACGTAAAGAAAGTCGTGGTTTGCACTATACATTAGATTATCCACCCACAGCACATAAATAAATAAAAAAATAATCTTATAGAAACTCCTGGACCTTTTTGGTTTAGGAGTTTTTTTATCCACAAGAGATGATGATTACCCTTTTAAAATACAACTATTAAAGAAAAGAGTACAAACAAAAAATCCTCATCAGAAAAGCATTAATGCTATCCGATGAGGATTTGTATTGAAAGAATCTAAATTCTTATTGTTCTACAATACTGGCAACTTCCAACTGGAATACTAATGTTGAACAAGGAGGAATTTCTCTACCCTGACCCGTTTCCTTATATCCTAACTGATAAGGAATCCAGATTTCCCAGATATCACCTACATGCATATGTTGTAAAGCCGTTGTCCATCCATCAACCACATGATTCACTTCAAATATAGCAGAATCATCTCCATCTTCCTTCCAATGCTTGTCGAAAACTTTTCCTTCACTCATGACATTATTCAAATCAGCGACAAAGTTTCCATCCTTATCAGCAATCAGACAACCCTTATAATAACATTCAACTTTAGAGTTGAAATAAATTGGCTCTGTTCCTTCACCTTTCTTCAATACCTTGTAAAGGATCTTGCCATTACCTGTTTCTGAATTGATATATTCTATTTCAGGATCGTGCATTCTGCGATTAAAAGCATCTACATTTGCAGTTCTCCAGGCATCATCTATTACAATTTTATCATCATCATCCTTACATCCTGTTGTAAATAACAGCAAGCCCAATAACATCCAAGCAATATGCCAGTATTTCTTCATATTTATTCAGCTATTTTCTTTAACAAACTTCTCATGCTTACTTTTTCAGAGATTATATCGTGCAACTTGTCGATGCTTACTCTTTCCTGTTCCATTGTATCACGGAAACGAATAGTTACACAATTATCTTTCAATGTATCATGATCGACTGTAATACAATATGGAGTACCAATTGCATCCTGACGACGATAACGTTTACCGATAGAATCCTTTTCATCGTACTGACAACGGAAGTCGAAACGCAACATCTGCATGATTTCTTCGGCCTTTTCAGGAAGACCATCTTTCTTAACCAAAGGAAGAACAGCCAACTTGACTGGAGCCAAAGCTGCAGGCAATTTCAATACCACACGAGTTTCACCGTTTTCTAACTTCTCTTCACAATATGAACCACACATAACGCTTAAGAACATACGATCAACACCAATAGAAGTTTCGATAACGTACGGTGTATAGCTCTTATTCAATTCAGGATCGAAATACTGAATTTTTTTACCTGAGAATTTTTCGTGCTGACTTAAGTCGAAGTCTGTACGGCTGTGAATACCTTCTACTTCTTTGAAACCGAATGGCATTTCATATTCAATATCTGTAGCAGCATTAGCATAGTGAGCTAATTTTTCATGATCATGATAACGATATTTTTCATTACCTAATCCTAAAGTCTGATGCCATTTCAAACGAGTAGCTTTCCATTTCTTAAACCAGTTCATTTCATCACCTGGACGAACAAAGAACTGCATTTCCATTTGTTCGAACTCACGCATACGGAAAATGAACTGACGAGCAACAATTTCGTTACGGAATGCTTTACCTATCTGAGCGATACCAAAAGGAATCTTCATACGACCAGTCTTCTGAACATTCAAGAAGTTTACGAAAATACCCTGAGCTGTTTCCGGACGAAGATAAACTTTCATAGAACCTTCTGAAGTAGAACCCATTTCAGTAGAGAACATCAAATTGAACTGACGAACATCTGTCCAGTTGCGAGTACCTGAAATTGGACAGACAATTTCACAATCCAAAATCAACTGACGTAAATCTTCGAAGTTTGAATCGTTCATATCTTTTGAATAGCGTTCATGAACTTCATTCCACTTAGCTTGATGCTCCAAAACGCGAGCATTGGTTGCACGGAACTGAGCTTCATCAAAAGCTTCACCAAATCTTTTAGCGGCTTTTGCTACTTCCTTATTTATCTTTTCCTCGATCTTTCCTAAATAATCTTCAATTAAAACATCGGCACGATAACGTTTCTTTGAATCTTTGTTATCAATCAATGGATCGTTGAATGCATCAACATGGCCTGATGCCTTCCAAATTGTAGGATGCATAAAGATTGATGAATCAATACCTACAACATTCTCATTAAGTAATGTCATGCTATCCCACCAATATTTCTTAATATTGTTTTTCAACTCAACACCGTACTGACCGTAATCGTAAACTGCTCCCAAACCATCATAGATTTCAGATGAAGGGAAAACAAAACCATATTCTTTACAGTGTGATACTATTTTCTTAAAAACATCTTCTTGTGCCATATCGAATAATTTTATAACCTATTTCTTATGTAACTAGCTTGCAAAGTAAGTGATTTTTTTAGACTTTTTTACTTCTTCGTTCCGCAATTTATTGAAAAACATAACAAATTTGTCATAAATACATTATCTTTACAGACAAAATAATTATAGTTGACTTTAAGTATTCTTATAATCATGGCAAATTCAGAAATAAGTAGACGTAATTTCTTAAAAAGAGCTATTGCTCTGTCTGCAGCTACAGCAATCCCTTCTTTTTGGATCCCAGCACAAGCCGGAAACATGGCTCACAAGCCTTTTGTTAGCGCTAATGATCGTGTAAACATTGCATTTATTGGTATCGGGCATCGTGGCGGAGAGATTGCAAAAGCCCTATATAAAACAGGACTTTGTAACGTAGTGGCTCTTTGTGATGTAGATATGGGTGCAAAACATACGCAGGAAATAATATCCATGTTCCCGAAAGTTCCACGTTTTCAGGATTTCAGAAAGATGTTCGACCAGATGGCAGGAAAGATTGATGCCGTTTCTGTTGGCGTTCCTGATCATTCTCACTTCCCTATCACTGTCGAAGCCATGGCTCATGGTATTCATGTATACGTAGAAAAACCAATGGCACGTACATTCAATGAAATTGAAGTAATGATGCGTGCTGCCAAGAAATATAATGTAGTAACCCAGATGGGTAATCAGGGACACTCTGAAGCAAACTACTTCCAGTTCAAAGCATGGAAAGATGCCGGTATCATCAAAGATGTCACAGCAATTACGGCTCACATGAACAGTCCTCGCCGCTGGCACAAATGGAATCCGAATATCAAACACATGCCTATGGGCGAACCTGTTCCTGAAACAATGGATTGGGATACCTGGTTGGGCGTTGTTCAGCATCATGACTATAATCATGATTATCATCACGGACAATGGCGTTGCTGGTACGACTTTGGTATGGGTGCTTTAGGAGACTGGGGTGCACACATTTTGGATACAGCACATCAGTTCCTTGAATTAGGCTTGCCTACAGAAGTAAATCCATTATATCTAAAGGATCATAATCCGTTCTTCTTCCCTATGTCATCAACTATTCTGTTCAGATTCCCGGAACGTAAGGGAATGCCTGGAGTAGACGTTACATGGTACGACGGATTGGATAATATACCTGCTGTTCCTGAAGGATACGGAACATCTGAACTGGATGCTAATATTCCAACTGTTGCTGGTGGAAAGATTCAGCCTTCTAAATTGAATCCAGGTAAGGAAATTTATAGTAAGACTTTGACATTCAAGGGAGGATCTCACGGTAGTACATTGTCTATTATTCCTGAAGAACAGGCAAAAGACATGGCAAACAAACTTCCAGAAGTTCCAAAGAGTCCATCCAATCACTTCGAAAACTTCCTGTTGGCTTGTCAGGGAAAAGAAAAGACTCGTTCTCCATTCGATATAGCTGGTCCGTTAAGCCAGGTATTCTGTTTAGGCGTTATGGCTCAGCGCTTGAATCGCAAACTAGTTTTCGATCGTGACACTAAACAGATTACAAACGATCCGTTGGCAAATCAGATGCTTGTTGGTCAGCCTCCTCGTAAAGGTTGGGAACAATATTATAATGTATAAGATATTCTATCCTGATTTTATATCAGTGTTCACGTTAACGCATAAAAAAGTCCTGAAGATTAATTCTTCAGGACTTTTATTTTATACTCAAACAGAATTAATAGACACTCACTTCATCTATAAAGAACCATGCAGGATAACCAACCCCGTAATGCCACTTCGGACACATGCCAAGCGCATCGACCTCCACCTTAATATAACGAGCCTTTACCGGCTGGGCTGATTCAACCTTTCCTCCTACAAATTTAACCTGACCATCTCTGTCTTCTGCAAATTCAAAAGATCCAAAAGATTTATATTCCTTATTATCCGAAGAAATAGAATAAGTAACCTTCTTAGGTAACAAAATCCACTGTCCTAACTGATGAAGGAAATCTGCTTCCACACTTGAGAATACTTTCTCATCACCTAAATCCAGTATGAAAGAACCGTCCTCTCCTTCCCAACCTACCCAGCTTTCAACAAAAGTAGTTCCTCCAAAAAGTCCGTCAGTCAGAGCCTTATCAGCTATATTCATATATCGTTTAGCCGGTTTATTTAACCATATAACTTTAGCATCCAGAGCCTTACTTTGTCTTTTCTGAGGCAGAAATCGCTTTTCATATAAATCACAATAATCTTCCGGGGCATTACGACGTTCATTCAATGTTTCAATACCGAACTTACGACATTGCTTTCTGAAAAGATTCAGCTGATTCCGGATTTTGTCTATATCCTGATTCGTTTTGGTACGAGCAATTTCCAGTTCCGAATAAATCAACGACAAACGAGACAACTGTACATGATTCAGGAATATTGTATCGTTAGCAACCGCAGCTTCCGCCTGATCAAACAACTCATCGTACGTTTTACATAGATTATCATTCAGCATTCCATTCTTATGAGAGACCGGAGAATCATAAATCCATAATCTTGTTCCACTTGCCAACAAAGCTCCCTGCATGATTTTCTGATACTGATACAAATAAGGAGCAGCAGCACCATAATAACCGTCCATAAAGGTTCGCATCAAAGAATCAACATTCTGATACGGATTCCACATCAGTTTACCAATCATGTAGGCACGCATCTCTGAAAAATCGGTTCCTTTGCTTCCATTCACCTGTGAAAAATGCATAGTAACGTGATTTTTCTTAAACAGCTGAATATTCTTCTGTAAAATATGGAAATTAGGAAAACAGGAAACCATATTATCAAAGTTGATTCCGTAATCCCACAGGAAAATATTATTCGAAATCTTAGACCATCCTTCCAAAGCTTTTACAAAATCACGTCCGGAGGCATTGTCTGTCAAAGGAACTTCACGAGTACAATCAATATCACACAACATGATATTGACATTTGGCAGAGGTTTTACTTTCTTTGGCGGATGCATCGTAAACAAATAAGCCAATGTTGAGATTTCCTTGTCTGGGAATCGTTCAGCCAGTTTATTCATGAAACGAATATATGTACCAGAAGTGGCTCCTTCTTCTTCGTAAACTTTCTTACAGTTTTCACACGTACAGAACGTATTGTTTCCATCATTCTGGCTGACAGATATCATATTCATTTCCGGATTTGCTTTAAATATGGAATCCAGTTTCTTCACGGCCAGATCAAAAACATCCGGATTAGTCAGACACCACTGACTGTGATTTCCAGGACGATGTTTCCCATTTATATAAGAATAATATTCCGGATGTTTATCTCCATATACGTCCGAAGGTATCAGGCGATTAAAAGTATGTACCCACATACCATTTATGAAGACTTCTTTTGGCTCTTCCAGACGGAACCATAATTTATAAACAGGATCGGCATATCCATAACTCATACTCTGACGATAACGGAAAGCCGGAGTCTCTGTCAAGTCTATTTCAGGCAACGTAATTGTCTTGGAAGGAGTAAGATGATATGTTTCATAGGCATAATACGAAACGCCCATATATTTTTCCAGAAGAGTAACCACTCCATAGATGGCACCTTTATCTCCGCCACTGGTAATATGTAACTGATTCTCTTCCGTTTTAATCGTAAAACCATCTTCACCGGCTTTAGTTGATTTTCCACCTATCACCACATCACCGGCCTGGGCTTTTCCTTCTACAATCTGAAGAGTGGAACCACTGATACGCTTAACAAAATCCTGCAACAAATCTGCTGCCTGCTTGTTCACTTCATTTTTTTCCTTCAAAACGATACGCGAAGAAGCCTTCCCTTCTTTTACCAAAGATATCTGAGCAGATGCCGAGAATGTGAAAAGAAGCATTGTTAAAAGAATGACACTGAGTTTTCTTAATTTGAATATCATCAATATTTGTTTTTAGATTATTTTTATTTAGTTGACAATATTACTATTTTTAATGCTGGTAAACAAACGAAATATGAAATTCATCGACATTCATACACATACTTATCCATCAAATTTACAGAAAGATATACTTTCCGTCTATAATATATCAATCAACAACGGAGAAATTGATAAATATAACCAGAATCTGATATGTTCCGTTGGTATTCATCCCTGGTTTATTACCGATAAGGAAAGTAGTATGGAACATCTGAATCAACTAAAAGAAGTAATTAACCATCATCAGATAAAGATGATCGGTGAAGCCGGATTAGATAAAATCACTTCTGCCCCACTCGACTGGCAACAATACCTGTTTGAACAACAAATTCTGCTGGCAGAAGAAACACATAAACCTCTTATTATTCATTGTGTAAAAACATCGAACGAAATAATCGCTTTACATAAGAAATATCGTCCTTCATCTCCGTGGATTATTCATGGATTCCGAGGGAAAGGAGAACTGGCCAAACAATTCATCAAAGAGGGTATCTTTCTTTCGTTCGGAGAACATTTTCAGACTTCAGCATTACAGGCTGCCTGGCCCGATCATCTCTTTATAGAGACTGATGAATCTTCTCTTCCCATACAACAGATTTATGAAAACATAGCACACCAGCTAAATGTAGAAACAGATGTTCTTTGTTCTCTTATTCAGAATAAATTCAATGGTTTATTTAACACTAATCCATAATAAGATTTTTATTCAAATTACTTATCATCACATTTCCTTCTTCATCTATAAAATAGATTTTTATATTTAAATTATTATC
>JAHHQS010000080.1 GCA_020026285.1 Parabacteroides sp.
GTTATGGAGTGATTCGTGGTCTGCATTTTCAGAAACCACCTTTTGCACAAAGTAAATTGGTCCGGGTTGTGAAAGGCGCTGTTCTTGATGTAGCGGTAGACATACGTAGAAATTCTCCTTTTTTTGGCAAGTATGTATCTGTAGAACTTACTGAAGATAATCATCGTCAGCTTTTTATTCCTCGTGGCTTTGCTCATGGTTTTTCTGTCTTAAGTGAAGAAGTGGTTTTTCAGTATAAATGTGATAATCTTTATGCTCCTCAGTGTGAAGGAGCTATTGCTTGGAATGATCCAGATTTAGGTATTGACTGGAAAATACCAATGGAGAAAGTCGTTTTATCAGAGAAAGATTCTTGTCATTCAGTTTTAAAAGATACTGATTGGTTATTTGATTATCATGATAAACTTTATTAATATGGCATTTAAACGC
Source organism: Parabacteroides sp. (assembly GCA_020026285.1). Next base: position 430 of record JAHHQS010000080.1, read on the forward strand.
AATATTCTTATTACTGGTGGTGCCGGATTTATTGGTTCTCATGTTGTTCGGTTTTTTATAAATAAGTATCCAGAATATCGTATTATCAATTTAGATAAACTAACTTATGCCGGTAATCTTGCTAATCTGCATGATGTGGAAAGTGCATCTAACTATACTTTTATCAAAGCTGATATTTGTGATTTTGATAAACTGATAGATATTTTTTCTGAATATAAAATTGACGGAATTATTCATTTGGCGGCCGAAAGTCATGTAGATCGCTCCATTAAAGATCCGCTTACCTTTGCTCGTACTAATGTAATGGGTACTCTTTGCCTATTACAGGCAGCCAGGCAGATGTGGGAGGAGTGTCCGGAGAAGTATGATGGAAAGCGTTTTTATCATATTTCTACCGATGAGGTATACGGTGCATTGAGGTCTGATGGTACATATTTTACGGAATCTACTAAATATGATCCTCATAGTCCTTACTCAGCTAGTAAAGCAAGTAGTGATCATTTTGTTCGGGCTTACCATGATACTTATGGTATGCCAACCATTGTGACAAATTGTTCGAATAATTATGGGCCTTATCAATTCCCTGAAAAATTGATTCCACTTTTCATTAACAACATTCGACAAGGCAAACCATTACCCGTGTATGGTAAGGGGGAGAATGTGCGTGACTGGCTATATGTAGAAGATCATGCCCGTGCCATTGATCTGATTTTTCATAAAGGAAAGATTGCTGATACTTATAATATTGGTGGCTTTAATGAATGGAAGAACATTGATTTGATAAAAGTAATTATAAAAACTGTCGATCGTTTGTTAGGTAATGCAGAAGGAATCAGTGAGCATCTGATCACTTATGTTACGGATCGTGCCGGACATGATCTGCGTTATGCTATTGATTCTACAAAATTAAAAAAAGAATTGGGTTGGAAGCCTAGTTTACAGTTTGAGGAAGGAATAGAACGAACGGTTCGTTGGTATCTGGATAACCAAGAGTGGATGGATGCTATTACAACTGGAGAGTACGAAGAGTATTATAAAATGATGTACAAAGGATAGTAGCATCGTGTCGGGAACACTAAAGGATAAAACTATCAAAGGGGTATGGTGGAGTTTCGCTGATAATATCTCAGGTTCGGGAGTATCCTTTCTTGTTGGTTTGATTTTGGCCCGTATACTCTCACCGGAGGAATATGGTGTCATGGCTATGATTGCTATCTTTATAGCGATATCAAATTCTATTATTGACAGTGGCTTTTCGAGCGCTCTAATTCGTAAGATAGATGTTAAGGATACTGATTATAATACCGTATTTTACTTTAATATAGTTATTTCCATCTGTCTTTATATTCTTCTTTGGATATGTGCACCGGCTATTAGTTGTTTTTTCTCGGAATCGTTGCTTATACCTGTTATCAGGGTTTTAGGACTGGTTTTGATCATAAATTCTTGTTCTATCATACAACGTACCGTGTTGGTTAGAAACATTGATTTTAAAACACAGACAAAAGTCTCATTGATAGCTTCTCTTGTAAGTGGTGGCGTTGGCATTACAATGGCTCTATATCATTGTGGAGTTTGGAGTTTGGTGGGGCAACAGTTATCCCGTCAATTTTTTAACTCAGTCCTTTTATGGATTTATGGGAAATGGCGACCATTATGGGAATTTTCATATAAGAGTTTTAAAGACTTATTTGGTTTTGGCTCTAAACTGCTATTATCAGGGCTTATCGATGTTTTTTATAAGAATGTATATTATATAGTGATCGGTCGTTACTACAGTGCAACTCAATTAGGGCAATATACGCGTGCAGAACAGTTTTCTACAATATTCTCTAGTAATTTAACTTCTGTGGTCCAGAGAGTTAGTTATCCGGTACTTAGTTCTATTCAAGAAGAACCGGAACGGCTACGGGATGCTTATCGCAAAATAATAAAGGTTACTATGTTAATAACATTTGCCTTGATGTTTGGTCTTGCAGCCATAGCAAAACCATTGATTGTTATTCTGATCGGAGAAAAATGGTTGATGGCTGTTCCGTTTTTACAGATTATATGTTTTTCAGAGATGCTTTATCCATTGCATGCTATAAATTTAAATATTTTACAGGTAAGAGGCCATTCCGGTTTATTTCTTAAATTGGAAATTGTAAAAAAAATAATTGCTGTTATCCCAATTATGATCGGAATATTCTGGGGTATCAACTATATGTTATGGGGTGCTGTTTGCATTTCATTAGTATCTTATATTTTAAATAGTTACTATTCTGGAAGATTAATAGATTATTCTACTGTAAAACAGGTTAAAGATATATTTCCTTGTTTTCTTGTTTCTTCCCTTGTAGCATTATTAATGTGGGGAATCACTTTCTTACATTTTAATTTTTTGGTGACTTTATTACTTCAGGTATCTGTTGGGATTCTGTTAGCTATCGTGGCTTATGAAAGAATGCGGTTGGAGGAGTATAAAGAAATACGTCGAATCATACTATCTATAATAAGAAAGAACTCATAAGTTAATGTCCCAAAATGACGTATAGGATAAACGATATAAAAGCCAGAATTTTGTTTTCGTTCAATGAAAAGTAAAGTTTATGTATAGTTGTAATGATTTTGAACGTCTATTTTTGCGCTATAAATTGGAAGGAATCCCCGCTGGTGTTTCGATTGAGAAATTCTGTATGTCCAATAACATTCCTTATAACCTGTTTGCAAAATGGTACAAGGATGCACGAAAGAAGATAATTCCTGTTCAGATTTTGGGTACTCCCTCACTGGAAGTAGAAATGCAGGAAATTTCTTCCCCAATCCCGGAACAAAAGCCGGAAGTGGATACTCGGCTTTCTTCTCATACCGAACTTCGAATTTTGGTAGATATCCGCATGAGCAATGGTGTTCATATCAATCAGAAAAATTTAAGCTGAAGGCTTGAAAAGCTTAGTAGAGAAATTGGAGGGCTTATGTTGAATATAACCGGTCTTAACAGCTTTTTCTTTGTCCGCGATTTCCACGATATGCGCTGTAAATATGATAAGGTCCTATCCATAATTCACCAACAGTTGGATCGTGAACCGGAAGATGGTGATGTCGTTATTCTTCGGAAGTGATAAGATGACCCGCATCTCGGCGGTATATCATACCATCATCTCCACTTGCAGGATGCAGGGTGTGTCTGTGCTGGATTATTTCAAGAGATCCTTCAGCGAGAAGGATGTAGTATTTATAAATATTTATCGCTTTTTATGACCGGAATGAATTAATAATAAATGTTGGAAATTAAGATCCTTTTTGACGTTGTTTATCAGGAAACCATCTTGTGGCAGATTTTCTTGAGATACGTATTGAAATTGGGCGCTAACAAAATATAATAGATTTATAATGAATGAAAAAATTATAACAGTTACTTCACCTCTTCTTCCTCCTCTATCGGAATTTATTCCTTACTTGGAAGATATATGGAAGCGTAAATGGTTGACTAACAACGGAAGTTATCATGAGACTCTAGAAAAGGCTTTGTGCGAATACCTAAAGGTTCCCTATGTGAGTTTGTTTACTAATGGTACTTTGCCTCTGATGGTAGCTTTACAGGCCTTACGTATAACAGGCGAAGTTATTACTACTCCTTATAGTTTTGTTGCCACTACACATTCTTTGTGGTGGAATGGAATAAAACCTGTTTTTGTAGATATTGATCCAGTAACATGTAATATTGATCCAGACAAGATAGAAGCGTCCATTACTCCTAAAACGACAGCCATTATGCCAGTACATGTATATGGAATTCCTTGTGATACGGTACGTATACAGGAAATTGCAAATAAGTATGGATTAAAGGTTATTTATGATGCGGCTCATGCTTTTGGAGTAGAGGTTCAAGGAAAATCTATTTTGGAAGCAGGAGATATGTCTACTTTGAGCTTTCATGCAACAAAGGTGTATAATACGATTGAGGGGGGAGCTTTGATTTGCCATGATGAGAAGACCAAGAAACGTATTGATTATCTGAAAAATTTCGGTTTTGCTGATGAGACTACCATTGTTGCTCCTGGTATAAATGGTAAAATGGATGAAGTCCGTTCAGCTTATGGCTTACTGCTGTTAAATTATGTTGATGATGCAATTAAGAGGCGGAATCAGGTTGCCAACTCTTATCGTGAAGGATTAAGGAAAGTGAAAGGTATTTCTTTTATGGATGAAATATCGGGTGTACGACATAATAACTCTTATTTTCCTATTTTTATTGATGCCGAAGAATACGGGATGTCTCGTGATGAGGTTTATTTCAAGATGAAAGAAAAAGGTGTTTTAGGAAGAAGATATTTTTATCCGTTGATAAGTACTTTTTCTACTTATAGAGGATTAGCTTCCGCGACTCCTGATAACTTGCCTGTGGCTACGCAAAAAGCGAATGAGATTATTTGTCTTCCAATGCATCCGAATTTATCAGATGAGGATATTGAACGGATTTTGTCTATTATAATTAATTGATGTATTGTTGCAATGGTATACATTTATTTTAAGTATATAATAAGATGAAGGTACTTTTTTTAATCTCATATTATAAAATTGGTGATGGAGCATCCAGTGCATTGAATGAATTTATTAGGAATAGTACCTTTATTGATGATTATGATATTCTCTGTAGGTGGAAAGTAAGTTCAGATCCAGATTTACATATCAAACAATTTGATGAAGTCGATTCTATTACGGATTATTTAAGAAAGAAATCATTTAGTTGTATACATTACTTTAAAACTCGAAATTCGGATATTTTTTATCGTGTAGTAAAATCTGCAATACAGGTGTCATTGCAAATCCCTGTGTTGACTACCGTATGTCAACGCCCTTCATTCAAAAGTTTGCTTTTAAGTCCTTTCGAAATTCAACACTCGTCCTATATTGTCTTGATAGACAAAGCTTCATATAATGATTCGATTATTAGATTTATACCCCAGGAAAGAAGAAAACAAATATATTTTAGCGGGGATCCTAGACTTTGTGAGCAAACATCTGGAATTTCATTCAAGAGAAATGAAAATGGGCCTATAATTTTCGGCAGAGGGACTTCTTTGTCCAAATGCCCATTAAATATGATTGATATTTTTGACCGAATCTCCATTTCCAATAAAATATTTTGTATAGTTGGTATTCCTAAGGGGGATAATTGGGTTCGTCGAAAAGCAAAAGGTAGAAATGATATTATTATATATGATTTATTACCTTATGAAGAATGGTTAAAGGTTTGTGCGACTTTTGATGTTTGTCTTTATCAGATACCTGTGGATAGCCACGCTTCAATAGATGCTAATTTGGGGCTAGCTATGTTAATGAATAAACCTGTAGTTTATTATGGTTCAGAAGCTCCTAAAGAACGTTTTATACATGGAGAAAATGGGTTTATAGCTGAGACATATGATGAAATAGTAAAATATGCAACTTTATTAGGTAAAGATGAAGATTTAAGAAAAAGAATTGGAGTACAAGCCCGTAAAACTACAGTAGAGTTAATAGAAGGCTTGAACAGGAAATCTCAATATGCAGAATTGTATTATAACTTGAAGCCTGCTTTGCCATGCCGTATCCCTCTATCTTATAGGTTTACATATCTTCTTAGATGCTTTCGTCCTTTAATCCGAATGATTTTGAATTGGTATCCTAAGGTAATAATAAATTGATTGGCTGTTTATATGGATGTTTCTGTTATAATTGTGAACTATAATACAATAGAGCTGACTTTAAATTGTATTAATAGTATTTTTACACATACATTAGGAATTGATTTTGAAGTAATAGTTGTTGATAATAATTCTGATGATGGAAGTGGTGAGATATTGAGACTTGATAAGCGGATTGTGTTTATCCAGAATTTAGCGAATGAGGGCTTCGGAAGTGCGAATAATACAGGTTATCAGTATGCAAAAGGTAAGTATCTGTTTTTATTAAATTCTGATACTATTCTTTTAAATAATGCTATTAAATTATTTTATGATTATGCAGAGCAACATTTATCTTCTTGTGTATATGGAACAATGTTGTTGAATCCGGATAATACTTATGGACACTCTTATGGGAAATTCCCCACAATTTTAAATCGTTTAGGTTTTATATTGACTCTCCCATTTCCTAACAAGAAAAGTGAAGAAAAATTATTTGAGGGGGCTTTCCATGTAGATTATATAACAGGTGCAGATATGTTTTTGACTCGTGAGACATTTGAAAAAGCCGGTCTTTTTGATACAGCTTTTTTTATGTATTATGAAGAAACTGATTTGCAAAAGCGGATGAGTCAGATGGGAATTGAGCGGATCATTATTGATTCACCTAAGATTATTCATTATAATGGAGGGAGTTCTAAAAGAAAACGCTCAAATAGAAATGATTTTCGTGGCTTTGAAAGTTTGTTCCGATATATGAAAAAGCATAATTCTTATATGAGCTATTTAAGTTTTAGAATTTTGTCATTTTTAATTTTATTCCCATTGGTTTTTTATTGGACTGGAAGAAAGGCTAAACTGCGATTTCTACATACTATTTTAACTTCAATAAATTGATATGTCTAAAACGGTATTTTTTTATTCAAGTGTACAGACAAAGAAAATGTTTTCTATTCAAAGTTATTATCGCAATGATATATTAATTTTGAAAGATTTGGGTTATAAAGTTGCTTTGAGTAAGAAATCTTTTGATTTTTTATTGTTCTGGAAATATGATATTGCATTTATATACTTCTATAGATATGGGTTGATAGCTGCTTTGTTTGCAAAACTATTCGGGAAAAAGGTTCTTTTTACAGGAGGTATTGATGCACTAGACAAGAATGTTGCTACTCCAAGACAAAGATATATTCAGAAGATTCTCTTTAAATTATGTAACTTGTTTAGTGATACAAGCATCTTAGTCTCACAGACAGATCAATCTAATGTGAAAGATATTTATGGGGGAAAATTACCTTCTAACTGTGCGCTTTCTTTTCATGTTATAGATTTTGATAGTTTTGAGTTTAAAGGTGATTTCTTGGAGAAGAAACATTATTTTGTAACAATAGCTTGGATGGTGAGTATAGAAAACGTTTATCGTAAAGGGGTAGATAGGGCAATACGTATATTTGCATCAATAAGGGAACGAATTCCTGATTATAAATTTTACATAGTTGGACCATCTGGGGCTGGGAGCGATTATATTCAGAGTTTGATTTCCGAATTGCATTTGGAAGAATCAGTCATATATTTGGGTACTATCCAAGAGCACAACAAGATAAATCTGTTGAAGGAGAGCCAATTTTATATTCAGCTATCTGCATATGAAGGGTTTGGTATAGCTGCTATGGAGGCTTTGGCTGCAGGATGTTGCGTAGTGCATAGTGGAAGGGGAGGACTTCGTGATTGTATGGGAAGCTTTGGATATAAAGTAGATATTGATAATGAAGATACAATATCCCGACTTATATTAGAGTTGTGTAGGAAGAAAACTGATGTGGAGCATTTAAAGGGTGGTATTCAATACGTAAAAAGCAACTTCTCTTATCAGACGCGTTTGGGGAGTTTTAAACAAATATTCAGGAAACTATAGACTATGTGGTTTGCTTATTACATCATAGGGTCTGTTTTGTTTTTTTCTTTCCTGTTTTATTCGGTAAATGGCTGGAAACGTTCTATAAGAGATATTTTATATTTGTTCTTTACTTTTTTTCCACTTCTACTGTTTAGTTCATTGAGGTATCCCAAGTATGGTACAGATACGTATGTATATTCTGATATGTTTGGCGTTTTTGCTCATGGGAATTATGCTTTTTATGAAAATCCTTACACTTATGAAGCAGGTTTTATGCTACTGTCTAAAATAATTTCCTTGATGACATCCAATTTTCAGATGTTCTTATTGGCTTTGAATCTTTTTTATATTTGGTCATGTGTTTGTTTTATTAGAAAGTATTCATCTTCAGTTTGGTTGAGTGTATTTCTATTTGTGGGAATGGGGTTCTTCGATCAGAGTATGAATGTTCTGAGGCAATTTTTTGCTTTATCTATTATTTTATGGGCCTATAGATATTTAGATAGAAGAGTTATTGGGAAATTCTTGCTTCTGGTGATATTTGCTTCTTTATTTCATTTATCATCAATTATATTTATAGTTATGATCTGGATAGACCGAATACCTCTTAACAGGAAAGTATTTTTAGGTTATTTAGCTATATTACTGATTTCATTTGCTTTTTCAGGAAAAATACTACAATTTGTTTTAATGGAATTCGGTGTGTATGGACAGTATTTGATGAGCAGTGATTTTGGAATAGTCGAAGAGTCGAAATTAGCCAGTGTATTGCATTTGTTTGTCGATATTGCAGTGTTGTGCTTTTGCTTTTGGGGTTGGGGAAATGTTGCTGTAAGAACCCGGGGTAATATATTGATGGTGAAGTTATTAATGGTGAGTAGCATCTTTTGGGCATTAGCCACTAATTTAGGAGTGTTGGGAAGGATAACCGCATATTTTGACATCTTCGCTATTGTTCTTTTACCAAATGTTTTATTCTCTTTGGGCAATAATACGAATAAATTGATATCGGTCATCATGATTGTATCACTTTTTGTTATGAAATATTTCGTTATTTCTTATTTGCGTCCTGAATGGTTTGGTATCTATCCTTACCATTTCTACTTTGAATATTTATAGTGTATGAAAAAAATTGTTTTGGTCAATCAATCAACGGGATATTTAATGATTGATATAGTGAATGCTTATGCCGAGAAATATTCCGATGTTGTTTTGCTTGCGGGTAGTTTCGATACGTTAGGGAGGACATTGAACAACTCTGTTAAAATACATAAAATAGTTACTTATGTTCGTACTTCATTTTTTATGCGCACATTAACGTGGTTTGCGGCTACTTTGCAGGTTTTTTTCTTATTACTTTGGAAATATCGGCATTATAGGGTCGTTTATGTAACTAATCCACCAATGTCTTATTTCCCGTCATTAATATTGAAACACCAATATTCTGTTATCGTTTATGATGTATATCCGGATGCATTGAGTAATGTTGGAATATGCCAAGATTCCTGGATATATAAAGTGTGGGCTAAAATTAATAGGCGAATATATAGCAATGCTGATAAGATATATACGCTGAGCAGTGGAATGGCAGCTTTACTATTAAAATATTGTGATAAAGATAAAATAGTTGTGATTCCGAATTGGATGGGTATGGATTCTTTATTGAGGATTGAAAAAACAGAAAATCCATTCATCTTAAAACATAATTTACTCGACAAATTTGTTGTCATGTATTCTGGCAATATAGGATTTACTCATAATGTAGAATCTATTATTGAAATAGCGGAAGAGGTTAAAGAAAATGAAGATATTATTTTCCTTATTATTGGAGAAGGGTTAAAAAAGAATGAGTTAATGTCATGGGTGAAAGATAAGAATTTGAAAAATTGCTATTTTTTACCATGGCAACCTTCGCAAGATTTGAAATATTCGTTGAGTGCTGCTGATATATCAATTATTACTCTAACTGATGAAACAGCTTTGGTAAGTGTTCCCAGTAAAACATACAATTTGCTCGCTGTCGGTACCCCTTTATTATGTATAGCATCTGATGAATCCGAGTTGGCGCATTTGGTTGCAGCATATGATTGTGGGAGATGTTTTACAAAAGAAAAAGTGGCTGCAATGGCTGGTTTTATAAAAGAATTGAAGACAGATAATATGCTTTGGAGAACTTATTCCAATAATTCAATGAAGGCATCCTTAAATTATACCTATAAAAATGCGGAACAATATGTATCGTAGTTTCATAAAGCGTTTGATGGATGTGCTTATAGGCTTTCTTGGCTTACTTATCTTTTTACCTATTTTATTAGGAAGTGCTCTTTGGCTTCATTTTGCGAATAAGGGAGCTGGTGCTTTTTTTCTTCAGGAGAGGCCCGGAAGGCATGGTAAAATCTTTAAAGTCATCAAATTTAAAACTATGACAGATGAACGTGATGCAGAAGGAAACTTACTTTCGGATGATAGACGATTAACTAAGATTGGTAAGTTTGTTCGTTCTACTTCGATTGACGAACTTCCACAATTAATCAATGTTTTGAAAGGCGATATGTCCTTGATTGGACCACGTCCTTTGCTTCCTCAGTATTTGTCTCTATACAATAGCGAACAGGCTCGCCGTCATGAAGTTCGTCCCGGTATTACCGGATGGGCGCAAGTGAATGGACGTAATGCTATTTCATGGACAAGGAAGTTTGAGTTGGATGTTTGGTATGTAGACCATTGTTCTTTCTCACTTGATTTAAAAATTATCTTTTTAACAATAAAAAAAGTTTTTGTACGTGAAGGAATCAGTTCTGATACTTGTTCAACGATGGAAGCTTTTAATGGAAATAATTAAGACATGAAGAATATAGCAATTTATGGAGCAGGAGGTTTTGGTCGTGAAGTCTCATGTATGCTTAATATTATTAACCAATGTGAGTCAAGATGGAATCTAATTGGTTTTTTCGATGATACAAAGCCTATAGGCTATTCTTGCGGATATGGAAAAGTACTTGGAGGACTTGAGGTTTTAAATATGTATGATGAGCCGTTAGATGTAATTATTGCTATTGCTTCTCCTGTTGGAGTTCATAAATTAGTGGGTAAAATAAAGAATCCATATATTGAATTTCCCAATATCATAGCTCCTGATGTGCGTTTTACGGATCAAAATTCTCTGTCCTTAGGGAAAGGAAATATTTTTTGTTGGGGATGCTGTGTTACTTGTGATATAACGATTGGAGATTTTAATTCTTTTAATGGTTTTATTACTATCGGTCACGACTCAAAAATAGGAAATTATAATGTTTTTATGCCTAAAGTACATATTTCTGGTGGAACGGTAATCAATGATGAGAATTATATAGGAACAGGAGCTATAATATTACAAAAAAATCGAATAGGATATAGAACAGTTGTCGGAGCTAACAGTGTAATCATTCGTAATACTAAAGATGATTCTACCTATGTTGGTAATCCTGCAACTATTGTCAAATTTTAAAATAATAATAAAATGGAACTTAAAACATTTATTGAAAATTTTGCAGCTCAGTTTGATGAAACAGATGAATCTGTATTTGGTGCGGAAACCGTTTTTAAAGAATTAGAAGAATGGAGTTCATTGATTGCATTATCTGTTATTGCAATGATAGATGAGGAATATGATGTACGTATTAAAGGAGAAGATATACGTAGTGCCCATACAATTCAGGATTTGTATAATGTTGTAAGAACAAAGGAATAATGGCTTTTATAGATATACCTAATGTTGTAGTTAAAGGTTTTTCTGCATGCGTGCCTCCGGATATTGATGAAAATATTAATTACTCCTTATTAACGGAAGAAGAAAGGGCGAAGGTAATATCTTCGATTGGAGTTGAACGGAAAAGGGTAGCTAAAGATAATGTTTCTGCTTCTGATTTATGTTATAAGGCGGCAGAAAAGTTAATCGAAGAACTACATTGGGATAAAAATGATATTGGATGTCTGATATTTGTATCCCAAACCCCTGACTATATATTACCGGCTACATCTTGCCTTCTTCAGCACCGGTTAGGCCTTAACTCGGAGTGTTATACCCTAGATATATCATTAGGATGTTCTGGATGGGTATATGGTTTGAGTGTACTTTCTTCATTGCTTTCTCATGGAAATATAAAAAAGGGACTATTATTAGTGGGGGATATAACTACACGATTGGGATGCCGTGAAGATACGAGTTATTGGCCATTGTTCGGGGATGCAGGAACTGCTACTGCTGTAGAATATGTAGAAGGTGCTTCCGGTATGTATTTCCACACGGCTACGGATGGCAGTGGAGCAGAAGCTATAATTATCCCAGACGGAGCATATCGAAATGGAATTTCGAAGGAAAGTCTTAAAATAGAAGTCGATACTGATGGATTGAATCGATCTAAACTGAACACTAAAATGGATGGTATGGACGTTTTTGCTTTTGCTGTTTCGAAAGCACCAAAAAGTGTTGCCGCCTTGTTAGAAAAATTACAAATACCCCAAGAGGATATCGATTGTTTTGTATTTCATCAGGCGAATAGATTTTTAAATGAGAAAATTAGGAAAAAGTTAAAGATAGATGCGTCTAAAGTACCTTACTCCTTGCTGAATTATGGAAATACAAGCTGTGCTACTATTCCTTTGACTTTAGTTACTGAAAGACAAGAACAGTTACAAAATTCTCGAATGAATATCGTAGGATGTGCATTTGGAGTAGGGCTTTCGTGGGGAAGTGTCTACTTTTCTACTGAAAACATTATTTGTTTAGATTTAATAGAATATTAGTCTTTATGGAAATATATAATCCTTTTTCTTTGATAGGGAAAACTATTTTAGTAACGGGAGCTTCTTCCGGTATTGGGCGTTCAATTGCTATTGAGGCCTCTAAGATGGGGGCTACGTTAATAATTACAGGACGTGATAAAGAGCGTTTGAATGAAACTTATACCTCCTTAATGGGGAATAATCATTTACAGTTTATTGCTGATTTAAATGAATCGGAAGCTGTAGATAATTTGGTTGATTCTTTACCGAGTATAAATGGGGTTGTTCTTGCGCTAGGTATTGGGGATTGGCTCCCGTTTCAATTTGTAAAAAAGGAAAGACTGTACCGCATCTTTGAAACAAACTTTTTTGCTCCCGTCATTTTAATTCAGAAATTATTAAAGGGAAGAAAAGTACGGAAGGGATCGTCAATCGTTTTTTTATCCTCTATTGATGGTCCGGTTACAGCACATATAGGAAATTCAATGTATGCTGCTTCTAAAGGGGCTGTGTCTGCAATGGTTAAGGGCATGGCTGTTGATTTGGCTTCAAAAGAAATTCGTGTAAATGCTCTTTTGCCAGGAATGATTGAAACACCTTTGATTCATTGCGGCGATATAACAGAAGAACAATTGAAAGAGGATAAAAAGTTGTATCCCTTAAGACGTTATGGGAAACCTGAAGAGATAGCATATGCTGCGATATATTTACTGTCTAATGCAAGTTCTTTTACTACAGGGGCAAACTTGGTAATAGATGGAGGATTTACTTTATTATAATAAATGGCTACAATAATATATCATAACGTAGGTGTAAAAGCAATGGCAGCTTGTGTTCCTTCAGCGGTTGCCTACAATAAAGATCTGGCTTGTTTAATGAGTCAGGAGGAAGTTGATAAAATGATTAATTCTGTCGGTATTCATGAACGCAGGATTAGTCCGGTGGATGTATGTGCATCTGATTTATGCTATAAGGCAGCATTAAAATTGATGGAGGACAATCAGATTGATCCGGAATCAATCGATGTGCTTTTGTTTGTGAGTCAAACATCTGACTATCGTATTCCTGCTACTTCTTGTGTTCTTCAACATCGTTTAGGTTTGTCTAAGGCATGTGCATGTTTGGATTTGACTTTGGGATGTTCAGGCTATGTTTATGCGTTGTCTACAGCATATGCTTATGCTTCGATGGAAGGTGTAAACAGAGTATTGCTACTTGATGGTGAAACTTTTTCTAAAATAGTGAATCCTAGAGATAAAGTCAATGTACCTTTATATGGTGATGCGGGAACAGCCACTTTGGTAGAGAAAGGAGCCTATAAAGATTCTGTATTTATCTTAAATACAGATGGAACTGGGGCAGATGCAGTAAAAATACATGGTGGAATGCGTCATCCTATTACGTCTGATTCCTGTTTGGAAAAAGAACGTGAAGATGGTAACTATCGTACGGATATGGAAATCTTTATGGATGGGATGGATGTATTCAATTTTGCTATAAGTGTAGTGCCCAAAGGAGTAAAAGAGGTCATGAAAATAACTGATTCCTCTTTAGAGGATATTGATTATCTGGTTTTTCATCAATCTAATAAATTTATGACTGATTTCTTTGTAAAAAGATTGAAGTTTGATGAAACTAAAGTGCCCTATTGTATTGCTAAGTATGGAAATACAAGTTCAGCCTCTGTACCTTTAACTATCGTTTCTGAACTCTCGGAGAAGCTGAATGAAGAAAAAGTAGTAGTGATGTGTGGTTTTGGTGCCGGATTGTCATGGGCAACTGCACGCATTGTTTATAACGAGTGTCATATATCACCTATAATAGAATATTGAGTTATGCTTCCTGATTTTAAATTTCATCATATTGGAATAGCTGTCTTTGATATAGATGATACTGCACAGTATTATATAGATGCAGGGTATCAGAAAACAGAAACTGTAATTGATACAATACAGAATGTGAAAATCTGTTTTCTGACGAAAGAAGGTATGCCGATGTTAGAACTGTTGGCACCTGTAGATGAAAATTCTCCGGTAAACCGAACGTTGGATAAAATGGGAGTAACTCCTTATCATTGTTGCTATTCGGTAGATGATATGGAAGGGGCTATTGCTCGTTTAAAGAAAATAAAGTTTGTGCCACTTATCAAGGCTGTGGAAGCATGTGCTATTGGTGGAAGGCGTGTTTGTTTTTTATTTAATAAGAAAGTTGGTTTAATAGAGTTAGTAGAGTCTTAATACTGCTGTTATGAAGTATTTTATTTTTCGTAATAACACATTAGAGAATCTGTTTGGCACGACAGATGTAGGATATTCCGGTTATGATGACATTTCATATGTCCCTTTGGAGGTAGATTCTTATGTGTGGTTTTATCAGGTTCCTATAAAATTTGACATTGATTCTTTGACAGAAGAAGTAAATGGATACTTTGATAAGTTGCAGATTGTTTATAAACAACTTCCTGCTCACAGTCAGCTGATCGTTTTTTCTTTGGAGAATCTTTATAATTTGAATTTTTGTAGTACAAATTATGAGCTCAAAAATTCGATTATAAAATTTAATATGGATATTCGTGATTTTTGCAATGCATATGCAAATGTAAAATTCATTGATTTTTCTGAATTCTTATCGGATTACCCCAAAGATCAATGGATCGATTGGAAATATTATTTTCTTTCCCAGATGGTGATTAATCCTAAGTTGGCAGGGGCTTTTCGCAAATGGTTCACTTGTAAAACAAGAGAGCTTGCTTTAAGCAGGAAAAAATGTTTGGTTCTTGATTTGGATAATACACTGTGGAGTGGTGTACTGGGTGAGGACGGTATTGGAGGTATTGGTATCGGAGGAGATTACCCCGGAAAGGCTTTTCTTTATTTTCAGGAAGCTTTGATTGAATTAAGCAAACAAGGGGTTATCTTGACGGTTTGCAGCAAAAATAATGAGGCAGATGTGCTGGAAGCATGGAAAAAGAATCCGTTTATAAAACTTAATCAGAAATATCTCTCTGCTTATCGAATCAATTGGCAGAACAAAGCTGATAATATAAAAGAATTGGCTCAGGAATTGAATATCGGTCTGGATAGTTTTGTTTTTGTTGATGATAATCCCACAGAACGAGAATTGGTGAAGCAACTTTTGCCGATGGTGGAAGTTCCTGATTTTCCGAAGTATCCTTATCTGTTGCCGGTATTCTTTTTCAACTTGGTTGAACGTTATTTCCGAGTCTATGCCATCACGGAAGAGGATAAGAAAAAGACGGAACAATATAAAGCGAACGTTAGCAGGACACAGGAAAAAAAGAAATTTACAGATCTCGGTGCTTACCTGGCAAGCCTTGAAATTGAGGTTACGGTAATGGAAGCAAACGAATTCAATATTCCTCGTATTGCACAGATGACTCAGAAAACAAATCAGTTTAATCTGACAACTAAACGTTATACTGATGTGGAAATTCGTAGTCTTATAGAAAAAGGATGGTCTGTCTTTTGTATTAGTGTAAAAGATAAATTCGGGGATAATGGTATCACCGGAGCTATAATTTTAGAACCTCTTACTGATGGAATGAGAATTGATTCATTGTTGTTAAGCTGTAGGATCTTAGGTAAAGGTATCGAGTTAGCTTTTGTACATTTTGTTTTAAATCGTTTGCACAGCTATGGAGTTGGCAAGATATATGCTGACTATTATCCGACATTAAAAAATGCCCAAGTAGCTGACTTTTACGATAGGGTGGGGTTTGATTTGTCAGATCAGAAAGAAGATGGGGCAAAAGCATATGTACAATGTTTGTCGAGTAATTATCAAATAGAATCTTATTATAAAATAAATATGAACTGATATGGAAGAGAAAATATTGGAGATACTGAAACAGGTATTTGAGTTGGAGAATGTGGATGAAAGTTGCGCCCAAGTGAATTGTGAAAAATGGGACTCTTTGAAGCATTTGGAATTAGTGGTTGAGATTGAATCGGCATTTAATATAGAGCTGGAACCTGAAGAGATTGCCGAAATGAAAAGTTTTAAGGACATTAAAAAGATACTTCAGGGGAAATAGATGGAGGTTGTTCGTTTTGTAAATTCAGTTTTTGAATCTAACACTTACCTTATTAAAGATGATTGCCAGAGTCAATGCTATTTAGTTGATTGTGGTGATCCGAAACCTATATTAGAAGAGTTGCAGCGCTTTGATTTAGAACTTGCGGCTATTTTTATCACTCATTCACATTTTGACCATATTTATGGATTGAATGAAGTGGTATCTAATATTCCCTTTGTTAAAGTGTATCTTTCATTACATGGAAAAGAAGGACTGTTTTCCGACCGATTGAATATGTCCAGATACCATTCTACTTCTTTTATATATGAATATGATGATAATATTGAAGTAGTAGGAAACAATAGTGTCATATCTTTATTTGGTAGAGACGAGATACAGATGAAAACTTACGAAACTCCCGGACATGATTGGAGTGCCTGTTGTTTTCAGATAAATAATTGTTTGTTTACCGGAGATTCCTATTTGCCTCAACACAAAGTGGTAACGACTTTTCCAAAAAGTAATAAGAGGGAGGCAGAGAAGTCTTTAGAGCACATTAAAAAAATTGCTGTAGGATGCAACCTCTATCCGGGACATGGAGAAATTATATATGCGTAAATATGGGCTGCTGCTGTTAAGTGTTTTTTCTTTTCTTTTTATTCCTTACTACGTAAGAAAATCAAATAAACATAGATAATTTCGTTATGAACAAACGAATCTGGCTTTCGCTTGCTCACATGGGTGGCCGTGAGCAAGACT
>JAHHQS010000081.1 GCA_020026285.1 Parabacteroides sp.
CTTATGACGGTAATGAGAATACTTATGCTCTTTTAAATGCAAGAGAAACGGAATCACCATTAGCTGAAGCCGTGTTCGATGTTTGGCATTATGGACAAAGTGCATACGTTCCTTCCGTTGGTCAAATGAGATTACTGTATTCTGTTAAGCATCTGATAAACCCTATTTTGGTACAACTTGGAGGGGATCCTTTATCTGACTCAGCTGATGATTGTTGGTATTGGACTAGTACTGAAGTAAAAGGTCAAGAATATCTTAAAGCCTGGCTTTATTCCACCAGTAGCGGAAGTATTCAGGAAACACCTAAATGGCAAAGTCATAAAGCCAGACCTATAATAACTCTAAATAATTAACCATAATGGAAGAAAGTAAAGAACTACAGGGATTCTATAAGATTTTCCGGGCGGTAATCTATGTTTCTGTCTTATTGGAATTTTTTGCCTACGCCATTGATCCTGCTGTTTTGGACAGCTGGAATGGAGTCATATACGATATCCAAAGGAGAATTAAACAATGGGTTATCTATAATGATGGGCATTTGATTTATAGTAAAGTATGTACTTTTGCACTTATATGCATTACCTGCATTGGCACACGAAACAAGAAAAGCCTTGAATTTGACGCTCGCAGGATGGTCTTATATCCCTTAATTTTTGGATTCTTATTTGTAGGTTTATCTGTTTGGCTGTTTAATAACCGCATGGAAATGAGACTATATTCTCTTCCTTTGAATATTGTCTTGTACATGATATCGTCTTTGATTGGAGTTATTCTTATACACATATCCTTGGACAACATATCTAAGTTTCTCAAGGAAGGACTTCTTAAGGACCGTTTCAACTTGGAAAATGAAAGTTTCGAGCAATGTCAAGAATTCCACGAGAACAAATACAGCGTGAATATTCCTATGCGGTATTATTATAAAGGGAAGTTCCGCAAAGGCTGGGTTAATGTAGTCAATCCGTTTCGAGGAACTTGGGTTGTTGGAACTCCTGGTTCTGGTAAGACCTTTTCAATCATAGAACCTTTCATACGTCAACATTCGGCAAAAGGTTTCTCCATGGTAGTTTATGACTACAAATTCCCCACTCTAGCTACTAAGTTATATTATCACTATAAGAAGAACCAGCAGTTGGGCAAAATTCCTAAAGGCTGTAAATTCAACATCGTGAACTTTGTTGACGTGGAATATTCGAAACGAGTGAATCCGATTCAATTGAAATACATCAATAGTTTAGCAGCTGCTTCGGAAACTGCTGAGACCTTGTTGGAATCCTTGCAAAAAGGTAAAAAAGAAGGAGGTGGCGGTAGTGACCAGTTCTTCCAGACATCTGCAGTCAACTTCCTGGCTGCATGTATATATTTCTTCTGTAACTGGGAGAAAGAGCCTTATGATAAAAATGGGAATATGCTTATTGCCGAAAAGATAGAAGATAAGCAAACCAAACGCATGGTTCCAACAGGTGTCGTTTTCAATAAAAATGGAGAAGAAGTAGAACCTGCATACTGGTTAGGTAGATACTCAGACATGCCTCACATTCTTTCCTTCCTCAATGAGAGCTATCAGACTATCTTTGAAGTCCTGGAAACAGATAATGAGGTTGCACCATTGCTTGGCCCATTCCAAACGGCAATGAAGAATAAGGCCTTTGAGCAGTTGGAAGGTATGATCGGTACATTACGTGTATACACCTCCCGACTCGCTACAAAAGAAAGTTATTGGGTATTCCATAAAGATGGGGATGATTTTGACTTAAAGGTTTCAGATCCTCAAAGTCCAAGTTATCTTGTCATTGCCAACGATCCGGAAATGGAAAGTATCATTGGAGCTTTGAATGCTCTGATTCTAAACCGACTTATTACTCGTGTAAATAGTGGATTGGGTAAAAATATTCCTGTAAGTATCATCGTGGACGAGTTACCAACTCTTTATTTTCACAAAATAGACCGTCTGATTGGTACAGCTCGAAGCAACAAAGTTAGTGTAACGTTAGGTTTCCAGGAACTGCCACAGCTAGAAGCCGATTACGGAAAGGTAGGTATGCAAAAAATCATTACTACTGTTGGTAATGTTGTTTCAGGTTCCGCTCGTTCTAAAGAAACCTTGGAATGGCTTTCTAGTGACATCTTTGGTAAAGTTGTACAGCTGAAGAAAGGTATTACTATAGATCGAAGTAAAACCTCGATCAACCTGAATGAAAATATGGACAGCCTTGTTCCTGCTTCAAAAATTTCTGATATGCCAACTGGATGGATTTGTGGCCAGACCGCTCGAGACTTCGTTCAAACCAAGGTCGGAGTCAATGGCTCCATGAATATCCAGGAATCTGAGGAATTCAAAACATCAAAATTCTACTGTAAGACAAACTTTGATATGGCTGAGATAAAGAAAGAGGAAGATAGTTATATACCCCTACCCAAGTTCTACAAGTTCAAATCTCGAGAAGAAAGAGAACGAATTTTGTATAAGAATTTTGTGCAAGTTGGCGAGGATGTTAAGACAATGATTAAAACAATTCAGCTTTATAAAGTGAAATGAGTTTGATAATAAAATCTTAAAAGCCGTTTTTAATGCGGCTTTTAAGATTATAATAATTATTAAGTACAATTCCGTATCACAAACAATCTTTAATGATTGTCTTTTTTGAATTTATTAAATAAAGGAACTTCTCCAAAACTTAGCCAATGATTATCATCTACGAGACCCTTATCTGATTCTAATAATTCGAATTGATCTTTCAAAGATAGACAATCAGCTTCATAATGGTAACCTGTATATCCTTTAAATTCACAAAGAGTTTCATTTATTTTTCCTTTCAAGTAGGTTAATTCATAATTATTCCTTTTATCAGTGAAAATTTCAGGAAATCGGCTTTCTAATTCCTGTTTCAACCAATTTAAAGATGTTCCCACAAGCGTAAGAGAGGTCAGTCCATATATTTCCTGATTATCTAAACTTCCTGTGATTTCTAATTTCAAATGATCGTGAAAACTTTCCTGTAATTCTTGAAATTCATAAATACAAAGCGAGGTCCTATTTTCAGAAAATTCATGATCCTGTCGCTCGACAACGTAATGGGTTTTTCTCTTGATTTCTACAGAAGTATAAAAGTCTTCACTAGGTTTCTCATTTCTATAGACTTTTACTAATTTTCGTGGTTTTTGAAAAGAGAAATCATTGAAATGGGATCCGCCAAAAGAAAATTCTAATATTATGTCTGAGTTTTCGGCTATATATTCAATTTGCTCCTTTGTACCGTTTGGGTTCAATATCGAGTAGTCTAAAGGAGGTGGCAGAAGACGGTGCAAATTAGTGTATGGGATATCGTGTTCTGATGCGTATCCCATAGCATAAGAGAAATTAGAAATTATTTCATCTATTTCTATGCCTTTGACATATTCTCCGATGTCTACATGATTACACCGTAATGGTCCTATTATTCCTAGTTTCATTTTTAAATGCGGTCAATCAATTCCATGAATTCTTCAGGTAAGGTTTCCCTAGTTCCTTCAACAATATTTTTGTATCTATAATAGATAAAAGGGAAAGTCTTTTCACGTACACTCAACGGTGGTTGGTGTGTGATTATATCCATGTCATGTTCCTGATAAATTAAATTATAAGAACTAAACTGCCCTGCAATCTTTGAAACAGTGTCTTTACTATGATTATTAGCTAATTCGTGCATGAGTCGCTGATATTCATTAGTCTTAGCCCAATTATTTGAATTAGGAAGATCTGGGAAAGTAATGACAGAAATTTCCTTCAATTGATAATCATTAGAATTTTGTGCCCAAGTTATGACGAATAATCTCAAGCCAGATTGGAGTCTTAGAATTTCTTGCGACTGCCAGCGTCTAACATCATTGTCATATCTTACATGTCCCCATTGATCTTGTCTTGCATATTTACCATGAAAGAATTCATTGTTGTTATGTTTCTTAACTTCAGTCTGTTTTGCATTTTGGAATTCAATAATACCAATAGGTTGAAAGTCTTTATTAGAGACGAAACAATCTATATTTGTGGGCCAAGCTGTTCCAGCTTTTCTTAGTGCTTTATCGAAGTATGGTAAATCTTGACGCTCTCTATAAGGTTTTGTGGATTTCCATCCTTTTACAGATGCAATCCAATTAGAGAAAGCCTGATAACTATCAAATGACATATCCAAAGTACATTGATCTAAAGATTTGATAGTATACATCCAAACAAATTCTTTCTCGTCACAATACAAAACGTAAGTAAGTGGTCTTTGGAATGTTTTGGCGAAATTAATTTTTCGTAGGAGAACATCTGAGGTTTCGAGAGTTTTAATATTCTCTAGAACAGAATTCACGTCAGAGGGTGTCTCGTCAGTATAATCTACACGAGCTCTTTCCATCATGTGTGTAACAAGATTCTGGCTATTCTCGTTACATCCTTCAATTGAGTCGAAAAACAGACCAGTTTGTTCTATCAATATCTGTTTAGCCCAATTACTAGCATCACTTCTTTCCGAAGTTTCTTTCCGATAATTAATAAATGCCATAATATATTTCTATTTAACATATTGGCAGAATTAAATAGTATTAATTCTGCCAACATGTATTATTTAATGTCTTCCATAACATTCAGCAGTTCATTATAACTATCAACCTTGTGGTATCTAACATTTTCAGTAGAAATCTCGTTGAATAGTTTTTCTGCACAACTGATTTTAGCACTCTCAATTTGTCTTAACTGCATAGAATCCATAGTACCTTTTGTTTCAGCAATGAAGTATATGTGCTTCACAGTTCCCTGTTTAAATGCAATAGCCCAGTCTGGAGAATAATTACCTACTGGAGTAGGAATATGAAAACCTTTTGGAAGTTTTGCATAAACTTCTACTTCTTCGGCAGATTCTAAACTTTTACAGAAAGCTTTTTCCTTACTTTCTTCAGCTGTACCATCAGTAAACACATAGTCTGTAATGTGTCTTTTAGCTCTTATGGCTTTGTCAAATCCTGTACTATGTTTTTCTGCAGTAAAGATTGAACTATCATACTCACCTTCAATTTGGTTGTATGAAATATGTTCAACAATCATTGTAGCCTTTTGAGCTTTAATGATATTAATTACTTTAGTGATAAACTCTTCCGGATTTACTGCAAAAAGAATCTTTTTCTCATTGGTTAATTTGCCAAGTATACGACTGGCTGTCAATCGTGTGAGTGTTGCACCTTTGGCAATATCACCTACTAAATCGTATGCTGTCGTACAAGCAGCTGCATTTCTCAAATTCTGTGAACGTGATGACATGTTACCAAAAGTATTTCCACTTTTTACTTGTTCCTGAGTGATGTCATTTTCTTGCTGACCTGTGGTTACACTATATCTAACCTGAGATACATGTAAGTCTTTATTAATGACATCTACAGACTTTTGTATTAATTCCTCACTATCAAAATCCACTGTGTATGCATACTTATGATTTATGCGTTTCCACAACTCCTGGAATTCCTTCTTATAGAAGTTATCATTGAGAGATTCAACATGCACTGTAGTATCATGACCATTTTCAATCATATTATCCAAAGCATGCTCATCGAAGATAGATTGGATGAGTTTATGAATCGGCTCTTCCATTTCACGCAACTTCTTTGGCAAAAGTTCCAAAGTTCCTTGTGCTGCATCTTTATGATATTGTTGTGTAATCTGACCTTTAGAATCGATGTAATCGTTATCACTAAGATATGCTATAATGCTTGCAGCCTGTTGATCATCGATAGAAATCGTATTGTCTCCAACTTTAAGCACTTTGCCTTTGAAATATTCTGTAGTTGCCAGAGAAGGTCTTTCATAAAGAACGTCTTTTGTTTCTTTCTGCAGGTCTGATACAAATGTAGCATAGCTTTCACTTGCAACCACAGTAAGTTTATTTATTTCGTGTACAAGATCCTCACCAATAGTCTCTGCATCCATTCTGGTACCATTATTATTGACAGCCAAACGTAATCCTCGTCCAACCTCTTGTCTTTTTGCTGTAGCACTATCAGAATGTTTAAGAGTACAAATCTGGAAAACATTAGGGTTATCCCAACCTTCTCTTAATGCTGAGTGCGAAAAGATAAATCTGGTAGGTTCGTCGAAACTTAACAAACGCTCTTTATTTTTGAGAATCAAATCATATGCAGAAATATCATCAGAAATATCTGTGCCTCGTTTGATTTCACTATTTACGCTATGTCCTTTTTTATCGATGCTGAAATAACCTCTGTGAATATCATGGGTATCAAAACGTCTCAAATACTTTTGATATTCATTGTCCTCGCCTTTATTTCCATCGGCATCAAACAATTTTAGATGTTCTTGTAGTATATTATTATATTCTTCTTCGAAGATCTTACCGTATTCGCCAATGAGTTCTTCACCATCCTCACCATAGACACGATATTTCGCAACTTCATCTATGAAGAATAGTGAAAGAGTCTTGATTCCTTGGTTAAATAGCGATTCTTCTTTTTCAAAGTGAGATAAGATAGTTTCACGAATTTGAATTCTACGCATATCCTTTTCAGAGACATCACCTACTACACTTCCTGAATGCATTGTTTCACCATTAACAAATTCTATTGTTGATGATAAAGGATCAATATTGTTTATTGTATATCCATCTTTATATTGCTGCAATTCGTTAGATGCTGCATACAAATTATCCCCCACACCGAATGTTTTGGTTTTACGAGCTACACCATTAGCCTGACGGACTTCAATTTCTAGTCTGGCCATAGGCGGTTTGTTACTTGAAATAACAATCTTTTCGAAGAATATATATCTGTCAGTTCCTCTCAAATTGTGTACTTCAAAGCCTTTGACCTGAATCTTTTTTACTAGTTTTTTATTGTAGGCATCCAAAGCATCAAGCACATAAACTTCATTGTGGTGATTTTTATGTGTAGCCGAATAATTTATTGTGAAGAGTGGATTGAAATTCTTAATACCCGTCTGAGTTGCAGCTCCACCCATCTTTTGAGGTTCGTCCAATATGACGATTGGGCGATTGGCTTTGATAACGTCAATCGGTCTACGACTATTAAAATCGTCTCGTTTTGAATATATAATACGGCTTTCTTTATTCTTTGCACCCTCTTTCATTGATGTTGCGAAAGCCTGAGTATTAATAATCATTACGTTAATACCTGCATCACTTGAGAATTTATCTAAGGCATTCAAATCCTTACTATTATAAACAAAGAATCTTGCTTTTTTACCATAGTATTCCATGAAATGTTCTACTGTCATTTCCATGGACTTCTTAACACCTTCTCTAATCGCAATACTTGGAACTACTACGATAAACTTACTCCAGCCATATTGTTTATTAAGTTCGAACATGGTTTTTACATAGACGTATGTTTTACCGGTACCAGTCTCCATTTCAATATCAAGACAGCATCTACCTATATCTTTAGAAAGTTTGGCAGATTTATGAATATTCAATTCATTTTGCACTTGATTGATGTTATCCAAAATTTGCTGATCAGTAAGAACAATCTCAGCATTGCGATATCCAGCAGATGCCAATTGCTCTTCGGCTTCGTCAGAATTTATCACTTGTCCCATTTCATCAAAATGGAATAATAAATCCTTAACTTCTTGTTTAGATACTACTGGTTTTGTACCTAAGTCTCTTGAATAATGAGTACTTTCATCATGCTCATCGAAAGATGGTTGACCAGAGAAAACGTTTACGACACTCTGAACAGCATCTGTCTGATATGATTGTATTTTAAAACTGAATTTCATAATTAGTAAACTTTTAAACGAGTCTCTGGACTGTATGATTTAAATAATTGTTCAATATTTACTGCCACACTGTCGTTCGCCATGGACTTGTCTCGCATTACAAAATAAACAGGATTCTTCTTTGCTATAGCTGTAATAACGTCATCAGTAACGTCCTGGGCAAAACAAGCTAGAACAAAACCATCGGCTACGGAATAAACCTTTTTATTTCCTATTTCTATAATCTCAATCTTACTTGATAGAGGACAATCTAATTCCAACATTGCTTGGAATAGAAGGTCTTCATCCGTTCTATCCAGTTTTATATTGTCGACTGTTGATTCAAACAAGTCCTTAGCAACATATTCGTTAGGTGTGTACCAAATCTGTTGCATATTGGAACTATCTAGTTTCAACACTCTGAACCCATCATCAAATTCAGCTTGAGGATATGATTCTTTTATCATTCTAGTTGCTTGGCGTATACGTTCCTTTCCTATTTCACAAATGTTCTTAAAACCAGCTTTACAAGCCTCTGTCTTTTCAGCGGTAGGTTCTGGTAATTGAACCATGATGAACTTTTTATGTGTGCCAAACTTTGCATTCATTTCCATAACAGCATGAGCTGTGGTAGCCGAACCGGAAAAGAAATCCAAAATTATACATTCGTCATCTTGAGCTGCAAAGCCAATAATGCGGTCTAGTAAGCAAACAGATTTTGGATTATCGAAGATTTTCTTGCCACCAAGAAGCTGTTCGAGTTGCTTTGTTGAAGCTCTTCCATCCTCGTAATAGATGCTCTTAAATTGCTCTTTAACAGTTTCTATACGTTTTTTTACGTGTGGCTGAGTTGTTTCATCCTTACCCCATTCGATGTCTCCAACTTTATCATAATCCCAAAATGTCTTTTCTGTCCAACGCCATCCGAAAGCTGGCTTAACACAAGGCTTACCTGTAGCTGGATGTATGATATCAAAGGTATATCCACCTGGTTTTGTATTTGATGAATTTGTTGAGTTACTATAAACTCCCTTTTCATCCACATTATTGTAATGTGTTACTCCTTTAAGTTCATTCTCGTGAGCTTTAATCCATTGTCTTAATAATCTTTGCTGTTCCGCAATATCATTGGATTGATTCTTTATGAGATTATATTGTGCAATTATACTTTGTGCTTTATCTGATTCGATAAGCCATGGACCTAATTGGTTTATATCTTTTGCAAAACACAATATGTATTCATGTTCTGTAGAAATCTGTCTGGGATTATTGTCTGTTGCAGACTGCCAGATTATTTCACCAACAAAATTACCTGAGCCATATAGCTCTGAGCATATTTTCTTTAAGTTTTCGACTTCGCTCTGATCAATGCTAATGAAAATAACACCATCTTTAGTAAGAAGATTTCTTGCTACCTTCAATCGAGAATACATCATGTTCAACCAATCTGTATGGAAACGTCCGTTGGATTCCATGTTTGGAGCTATAATGTTGCCTTCAGCATCATATTGGCCAGATCTTTCCATATACTCAGACGTAGACTGTGAGAACTTGTCAGGATAAACAAATTCTTTACCTGTGTTATACGGAGGATCAATATAAATCAGTTTTATTGACTCTAGATAATTTTCCTGCAATAGCTTTAATACTTCCAGGTTATCTCCTTCGATATAAAGATTCTCTGTTGTATTAAAATCTCCAAAACTTTCTTCTCTACACGGTCTTAATGTATTGGTACTTGGAGCGTTTGCTGCAAGGATAGCCTTACGCTTGTCTGGCCACGTAAACTGATAACGTTCTTCACGGCCTTCAACAACCTGGGTTGAAATTTCTTGCATCAATATATCTTTATCGATGGCACGGACAATTTCACCATTTTCATTAATTATCTCTGTTACAGCATTAGGAAATAAAGCTGCAAGTTTTGAGAAATTCTCATCAGCAATATTCTTTGTCTGCATATTTAATTTTTCGGTCATAATCTTAAAATACTTTTAGTTGCGTCTCTGGACTATAAGATTTGAATATCTGTTCGAAATTAACGGCAACGCTATCGTTAGCCATTGAACTATCTCTCATAACAAAATATAATGGTTGCAATTTCGCAATTTCCGATATAACTTCGTTATTGATATTTTCCTCAAAACATGCTAAAATATAGCCATCAGAAACGTTATATACTTTTTTATTATCAACAATAAATGTTTCTATCTTACTGGAAAGAGGGCAATCTAATTCCAGCATACATTGAAATAATAAGTCTTCTCCATTTCTGTCAGGCTTAACATTATCAATCGTAGCCTCAAACAAATTTTTTGCAATATATTCCTCAGGTCTATACCATACTTCTTGAAGATTACTTGAATCTAATTTTAATACACGGAAACCTGTATCTATAATTGTATGTCCCTCATTAAAGAGGCTAGAATGGTTATTTGTTAATTCTTTTTCTATTCTTGCTCCTGCACGTCGTATTCTTTCCTTTCCAATTTCACAAATGTTCTTAAAACCAGCTTTAAATGCTTCAGTCTTTTCACCTGTAGGTTCAGGTAACTGAACCATTATGAATTTTCGTTTTCCTCCATCCTTACGATTCAAATTCATAACAGCTTGTGCGGTTGTAGCCGAACCGGAAAAGAAATCCAATACAATGAAATCATCATCATCGTTGCCATTAATTTGTAATGATAAGAATTTTTCAATAAGGGCAGACGGCTTTGTAAAATCAAAAATATTTTTTCCTCCGAATAATTCTCGTATATCTTTAGTTCCATCCTGATTGAAAGGACCATTCATTAAAGACAGAGGTTTTCCACGTCTTATTTTCCCATTTTCATCTTTCAAATAGGCTTTTGAACGAACAGAATAGCTACCATCTTTAAGGCGATTAAATTCAACCTCATTATTATCAATGGCTTTTTGTAAGCGTTCTTTAGCCCATACCCATTGTTTTCTTGGGTAGATTATATTCCCTTCATATTCTATCGGGTACATAAGATTTGGCCTATCTCCCAAACTATTTGTCATTAGAGGCTGTGTCATATACCCACCCCTGGTGGCAAATTTTTCGTCTCTTTTGTTATACACGCTTTGCCCTTCTTCATCTAACTCAGATGTGATGTCTGAAATAGGATTTTTCGAATAACACAGAATATATTCGTGTACACTTATAAAACCGACGGTATAAGCCCCAGCCCCATACTTGTTTTTCCAAATAACATTTTCTACTCTACATTTTTCCCCAAAGATTTCATCGCAAATCTTTTTTAGGTTTATCATTTCATTGTCATCTATTGAAATAAAGATAACACCATCTTTAGTAAGAAGATTTCTTGCTACCTTCAATCGAGAATACATCATGTTCAACCAATCAGTATGGAAACGACCATTACTATCTGTATTTTGTACAAGTCGGTTACCATTGCTATCATATTGTCCTGAATAAGATAAGAATTCTGACGAATTCTCTGCGAAGTCATCTTCATAAACAAAATCATTCCCAGTATTATATGGAGGATCAATATATATCATTTTGATTTTACCAAGGTAATTTTCCTGTAAGAGTTTTAAAACCTCAAGATTGTCGCCCTCTATATATAAATTTTCAGTATCATCAAAATTAAGACTTTCTTCTCTACATGGTCGCAAAGTACAAGTTGTAGGAGCATTAGCTGCAAGAAGGGCCTTACGTTTGTCTGGCCATGTAAATTGATAACGTTCTTCACGACCTTCTACGACTTGTGTTGAAATTTCTTGCATCAATATATCTTTATCGATGGCACGGACAATTTCACCATTCTCGTCAACTGTTTCCGTTACAGCATTCGGGAATAGTTCAACAAGCTTGTTATAATTAAAATTAGCTTGATCTTTTGATTGCATTTTAAGACGATCCATATTTTATAAGATTGATTCATTATATAATACCCAAATCTTTTTTTAATCTTACAATTTGCTGATGAAGTTCAAATTTTTTACGAGGCTGTACTTCTTTTCTCACTTTAGATTCTAAAGTAGCAAGTTGTTTCATTAAAGTCTCCTTTTGGGCAATATGTGCTTTTGTATCTTTATATTCTTCTATAGTTTGTACATTGAGTTGTGAAATATTACTTAGAAGGTTGGCATAAACCTTATCCATGGACATGCCTTCCAAAAGAAGAGGATTTTTTGAAAAATCATACCTCTTTAATATTTCATACTTTCCATACTTCCACCTTGTTTCACCATGGAACTCAATCCGTTCTTTGTAACGTATTAGAAGATCTATGTTCTCTTCGTATTCAACCACAAATAATGTTTGACGTGGTATCTGTTCATCCAACAGGAAAATAGAATCAGGCTTGTAATCTTTATCCTTCATTTTACAAACAAAGATGTCTATTTCATGGACTTCGTCACCATCAGAAACATTAAGAGTTCCTTCAGATAATTTATACAGCCAAGTTATGGCTTCAAATTCTCGTGTGAGAACTTGTTTAAGAGTTGACTTTTGTTCTACGTTTGTTCGTCCAAAAAACGCATTCTTAGGAACATTTTTATCAACAATAGTTGATGACGGGAAAAACAGTACGTTGTCCATTTTATATAAAAATGTGGTAATAAGATTCTAGAACTTCAACAAGTCATCAGATGACTTTAGAAGAGTTTTTTGAGCAAGAGATATTGATTCTATCATAAATTCACTAATGTGAGGGTAGACATCATATCCTTCATCGTTAGTATTAGAGATAGATTCAATTTCCATAAAACTAGTTTGTGTTTCTACTCGCATCTTAGATGTCGGCTCTAATCCTTTTAATTTCTCTATGTTTGTCTCATCGATTACGAAGAATGTACGTGCTGTGACTGTAAATCCCTTTTTAGGGGTTGCATAATCTGTACATCCTCCTCCTGCAGAATATGTTAGAATACTATAATTCTTATACCTGTCAAATAAAACAATTCGTTTGTTTAAAGGAATCGAAAATTCAATATTCTTAGCAGAGATGTTTATTTTAAATACATATTTAGTTGACAGTTTATTATTTGTTGCTATCAATTGAATTTCAAAAGCCACATTGCCATGATCTTTCGTTTTCATATAATAACAATTGCTAGAGGTTTTTACTTGTCTATCACCATTAGCGAGATATATATCATTAGCTACAATTACACTCATATTTCTATAATTTATTTAATTACTAAAAAAGTTATTAATTCAAAATCATCTAATCCTTTAACATCACCGATTAATGCTGTGGTATCACCTTCAGTAAACAAACTATCAATATCACTTTCCTCTTTAACAGAAATTATACTGCTAATGGAAGATTGTAACAAATCGCTATAATGCTGCATTTTTCGCCCATCTTTAGTTTCTTTGTTAACTAGTCTACAAAGTTCTTTGTCAGGCTCATTTTTTCCCTTGCACGCATATCGCATTTTGTCGAGTAATTTCTTTGGAGAAAGATGATCACATATAACCTCTCCTTCATGACTTATATAAACCATGTAAAAAGGATGTAATAAATTGGATTTATCAATGTTTACACCATTGTTCTTATTTTTCAATACATACATTACACCTGGTTCTACCATTTCATTTGAACCTACCACAGCACTCATTCCAAATGGAGTTAAATCCATATTAGGATGTTCTTTTAAATAAGCTAAAAGGTCAAGACGAAATTCGTTTAAACCTAAATCCATGATATTAACACCGGTGTCCATATCTTCTATGTCAACAACTTCTTCCTGAAGCTTTTTAAGTTGGTTCCTTCTGTATTCCAAATCACCTTTTTCGTCATTAGAAAGAAGATTATCATCACCAGTACTTGTAAGGACAGTCGCCTTCATACGGCTTTCTACACGACCTTTCAACTTGATATAGTCATCTAATTCGATGTCTGGCCAATAGTTTACGAGTTGAATGGAGTCATTGACACTTCCAATACGGTCAATTCGTCCGAATCTCTGTATGATTCTTACAGGATTCCAATGGATATCATAATTAATTAAGTAGTCACAGTCCTGGAGATTCTGACCTTCGCTAATACAATCTGTTGCAATTAGTACATCTATTTCTCTTTTGTCGTTTGGATGGATACTATCTCTATCTTTCGAGAGTGGAGAAAAATAGGTCAGAACATCGTTGAAAGTACATTTTAATTTAGGAATAGTACATTTTCCATCTGTACTACCTGTAATTAAAGCTGTGTGTAATCCGCATTGCTGTAAAATCCTATCCGATAACTGTTCATACAAATAGTTTGCAGTATCTGCAAATGCTGTAAATACAATTACTTTTTTATTATTACCATTAATTGGATTGTTGAACTTCTGTTTTAAATCCGAAATAAGTTGCTGCAATTTGGTATCATGTTCAGGAGTAATGTCTTTCAACATAAGGATCAACAACTCCAATACTTCCAAATCTGCTTTAAGATTTCTTCTCCAGCTGATATAGTCCATATCTCGAAGGTCAATTTTGGACTTTCGACCAACAAACGGATCATTCTCAGAATCATCATTATCAAAGTCATTGTCAACATTGACCACATCAATATTGGCGGCTCCATTAGTTTCAAACTTGTTGATAGCATCTATAGTAGATTCAATCATACCCTTTATTCTAGAAAGAGTAAGTCTGAAAGAATTAACACTACTTTCAAGTCGTTTAAGCATGTTGATGGCCATGAGTTTACGCATACCCTTTTCACGACCATCTATAGAAAGTCCGGAACCTTTTATATCAATATCATACTTGTCTTTTACACTGTCATATATGTAAAGAGAGGGCGTATAGATAGAAAGGTTCAACATATTCAATTGCTCAGAAATGTCTTTGAAAGTAATCGCATCACTCATATCTGTAAGTTTTGGCCTTCTAGATATTGGCGATAGACGAGTTGGGAACTTTCCTACGTCATTTGTATTATAATATTTTATTATATGACTTCTACTACGAGCAATAGTTACTGCATCTAGAACTTGGAAAAAATCAAAACTCAGGTAATCTAATAATTTTTCTGTCGTTCTTTCTTTCTGGTCCAGGTGAGCCCATTTAGAATAAGCCTTTTGTGCTTCTCTAAATATAGACTCGATATTCTGTGATGTTTCAAGTTTGTCATTTATTAGGCTGGAATCTCCCTCATAGGCTAGTTGCAGCTGATTCTTCAAATCATTAAAACGGTTATTTACTGGTGTGGCGGAAAGCATAAGGACTTTGGTCTTTACTCCACTACGAATAACCTTATTCATCAATTTAGCATATCGGTTTTCCTTCAGTTCGCCATCTTCATCACTATCGAATTTACCTCCATTGCGGAAATTATGGCTTTCATCAATTACGATAAGATCATAATTTCCCCAATTGACTCTTTCTAAGTCTAAACCATTGCTTGAACCTTTTTCACGTGATAAATCCGAATGAAAGAGGATATCATATCGCAGTCTATCAGCTAAAACTGGATTATTCTTGTAATTAGAACGGAATGTCTGCCAGTTATCATTTAGTTTTTTGGGACACAACACCAAAACGCTTCTATTCCTGTTCTCATAATATTTGATGACAGCCAAAGCTGTAAAAGTCTTACCCAAACCAACACTGTCGGCCAAGATGCATCCATTGAATTTTTCTAACTTGTTGATGATTGCTAAAGCTGCATCCTGTTGGAAATTGTATAATTTGTTCCAGATTACACTAGATTTAAAACCTGTCGCTTCGTTAGGCAAGACATCCTCACTTATGTCTTCTAGGAATTCGTTGAAGATATTATACAGTGTAATGAAGTAGATAAAATCAGGTGAATTCTCTTTATAGACCGTTTCTATACTTTCAATTATGTTATTTGTTACATCCTGAAATCGTTCTTGATCTTTCCATAATTCTTGAAAATTCCTCAAAAACATGTCAGTCGAACTGTGTCCAGGCATACCAACAATCATTGGGCATATATTGTTTCCTCTGTCTAAACCTAGTTCAGTTGTTGTAAACTCATTGAAAGGCATGTATGTATATGTTTCTTCATTGTTACATACTGTAAGAAACGAATTCATAGAACCATGGGTTATATTAGATTTAAACTTTGCTTTTCTTCGAATCCAGTCTGCACATTCTCTTGCTATTGCTCGCTGTGTAAGTTGGTTCCTTAAACGAATTTCAAAGTCTGAACCGAATAGATTACGTTCTCTACTAAGTTTAGGAATGTAGAATTCTCTTTTTTGTTTTGTTGTTTTATCTGTATTAAAGGTCGGTGAAGTAAATATAAAATTGACACTATCAACCTTCTCCAGTTCTTCTTTTAAAGCTTCATAAGCATAAATAGAGAAACTGGCTGCAGCTATAGAAATCTGACTTTTATTCGAAATGGTATTGCGTAAGTCATCTATAACTCGCTCCGTCGTATTATTAAATTGTTTCGGTAATGTCATTTTGCTGTCTTACTTTCAAATCCATTATATCCGCTTCATTCGATACCAGTAGGTCTCGAACATCCATCTGTAAAATGAATGCAATATCGTATAATATTTCTATTGAGGGCTGCATCGTATTTGAAGTCCATCGACTGACTGTTGTCTCAGATTTTCCAAGTTGTTCACTGAGCCATTTGCCTGTTTTTTGTCTTTCTGCCAATGCTACTTTTATACGGTTAAAACTACTTCTTGCCATATTTTTATAATTACATGTCAATATATGTAGCAAAATTAGCATAATCTGACAATTAGCAATCATGTTTTGGTAGTTATTTTGCTTCTCTGATTGTTATTTTCTTAATTCTTTACAGTTTCTCTGCTTTTTATTATCCTTATTGGGATAACATCATGTAACAAAAAACATTTAAGCGTTTTTTTGTTCCGCTTTGACTATTAAAAACTGTATTTTTGCATACAGATTAAATATTTGAGAAAACACTTAATTGAATATCAATGACAAGATTAGAAAACACTCTTAGGGAATTCATCAAAGTAGGACTCTCGACAGAAGAGAGGGAAATGATTTTAAACGGAGATGAGCCTCCCGTTTCCTTTATAAAAATAGCGAAAGATATTTTAGAGGGATATTTTCTTGTCGAATCTGGGGAAAAGCGTGTAAAAATTATACCAACGATTGTTGAGTTGTATTATCATGAAGAGAATGATAATATCAAAGATCAGATTGTATACCATCGAAACAACGCAAACTTTCCACATCTACCTACCTTCAATTTAGGTATATTACATAGTCATTATTCAGGTATCGATATTACGTTTGAATTTGATAGTCCAAAAGGTATTTGTCGAGCATCAGCGTTGATACGAGCATTTAGAATAATTGGGGGTATGTCAAATGAAACCTTTGATATTCAATCTCCAGATATAAGATCTACATATTTCCGAAAGGCTCTTTTAGGTCAATTCTCTATATTTGATGGATATCAGATCAAGTGGTTTGATTCCGAACACCATTCTTCTTTAGCGGATGTTTTTATCTCACAGCGAATTGGTATGGAAAACAGGAACCATAGCGAAGAAGAGATAAAGGAAGCCAAACGCAGATGGAATTTTAGTTTAATGATGAATGACCGTTTTACTGACACTGTCTACATTTCCGAATGGCTTAACGACAAGAATGTAGGTCATCCTGCTTTTTACAACCGTTTAGTGAATGCATTCACTGCAAACGGCATAAACTATAAGACACTAAACCAAGAAGAAACAAAAGATTATTGGGTGCGAGATTTTATGCCGATACAATTGTCCGATGGAGAATTTCTAAAATATAAGTATGAGCCAGACTACTTAC
>JAHHQS010000082.1 GCA_020026285.1 Parabacteroides sp.
ATCTCAATTAGTAATTAATCAAAAACTGTAAACCATTTCCAGTAAAGGTCAAAGCTTCAAGATTTTTGTTAAAAGGTCAAAGATTTTTTTTAGAATCTCCTGGTTTTTAGGAAAAAGGTCGTATGTTTTTGGGAGTTGGTTGTGATTTTTCTGCTTAAAGATGGCAGTATGGAATGGAAAAAGCGGAAAAAGAGCTATCTTCTTTCATGTTATTTTACAGAATATAAAAATATCGGTCTTGGTGTGAAGTATATTATATTATTGATATTTAGTTTATTAGTCTTGATTTTTGTTGTTTTAACCCTCTGAGAATTGAATATTTCCGAGTATCTTGTATTATACTCCGAAATATTCAAGTTAAGAAGAGCCTGATTTGACAATTTGCTATATTGGGCTCTTTAAATCCAATCATTGATTCGAGCACGTACAGCATTCGATTCGCAAAGCATGTGCATAAAAGCTTGTGCAGAATGTTTTCGATATACATTTTTCAGCATGTGAATGCAACCTTCCATTTCATTTCCCGGAAAATCCAATGGAATGGCTTTAACTCCTTGTTCATTGTGAATAGTCGCTTCAGAAAGAACTGTTACGAGATTACTCTGTTTAATCAGCTTCAAAAGAATATTCACTTCATTCAGTTCTATTCTCACTTTGAAATCGGTGTAATAGATGGATTGCATTTTGTCAAATTCATTACGAGCTTGTAAACCTTTGGCTGGTAATGCCAAATCATAATGTTGTAAATCGCTCAAACTGATTTTCGATAATTTGGCTAAAGGATGAGACGAATGAACAATGGCGGCTAAGTGATTATTAAACAGTACGTGCGATTCGATATCCTTTTTCTTGACAGTAGGTTTGAATGCCAGAACAAAATCGACCTCATGACGTGACAGCATTTCCAGAAGCTCTCCCATTGATTTATAGTAAATATTCAGTTTTACTCCGGGATACTTCTTCATAAAGTCAATCAGTGTCTCGGTCAGAATAGGACTAAAGGTGAATGTAACTCCAATGTTTAAAGTACCCGTCATCACTTGTTGCAAATCGTGGATGCAATCCATACAAGCTTCGGAATCGTGGATTGTCTGTTGAGCGTATTTCAGCAGACATTCTCCGATTTCAGTCAATCTGACTTCATGGCTGTTCCTTTGGAACAACTGTGTGTTCATTTCCTGTTCCAGTTGTCTGATTTGTTGTGATAAGGTGCTTTGAGTTACAAACAATGCTTTGGCGGCTTCTGAAAAGTTTAATGTTTCAGCAGCCTTAACAAAGTATCTGAGTTGTCTAAGTTCCATAGTTTATTATTAATAATGAGCGAATCTCAATGAGAGAACGAAAATATATAAATTTTTTTAATGTATGTTTCTAAAAAAATGAATTTGTCTTTGCCGGAGTTTATCTGGTAGCTTGGAAAGAAGTATTTTTGAATAAAAATATAGGTATGGTTGCTCCAATGACCATTCCTAAAACGATAACAATACAGCTGAATCCATTATACGAAAACAGATACAGATAATGATTGAATATTGTTTCCTCTTGATGATACAGGCATAAAACCAAAGCCGCTACGGTTCGATAGGCATACATCCCGGGAATCATAGGAAGTAAAGCCGGAAACAGACAGGTCTCTGCCGGACATTTAGCTTTGGGCATCAGGAATACGGCAAATAATCCGATACTGAATGCGGCTATCGAACTGGCCGGAATAATGTGCATGCCGATCAGGTCCTTGTTCATTAATATATATCTAAGAGAATGACCTATGGCAGCAATCAGTGCACAATATTTATAGGCACGTTTAGGAGGATTACTGATACTTGCAAATCCGATAGCGGCAATTGCTGCAAAAAATCCATCCTGAATAATTTCTAATATCATCATGTGACTTTATAAGTTAAAACCAGTTTTGATCCATTAAAAAGAGGCCTCCGCAGAGTCCTAAAGAAAGACAGGTAGTCAGAACGATTGCGTCCATAAATCTGCTGAAAGAACATAAATAGTGCCCATCAAGTAAATCACTTACTGAATTGATATACGGAATACCGGGAATTAAATAAAGTACGCTTGTTCCTAAAGCAATTTCAGGAGTCGTTCCCCATCCAAAAAGTTTACCTCCGGCACTGATAACCGAAGAAACAAAGGCACAACATAGAAAAACAATTCTGATATCAGTCTTTTCTTCTAATAAAATTTGTTTTAATCGATATCCTAATAACGTAGCCATGAAAACAATGGCCATGGAAATTAAATCTCCGCCAAACAAACGGCAGAAAGAAGCATTGGCTAATGAAGCCAATACTAGTACTAACCATTTGTTTTCAGGTTTTGTCTGAATAATTTTCTGAAAAGATTTAACAGCACCTTGATAATCAAGTTTCTTGTCGGCAACTTCCCAGCTAAGTTTGCTAAGCAGTGTATTGATATGGAAGCTGATTCCACATTTGTGAATCTTACATATCGTAGTATACGATTCGGTATGTTCCTCATTCCACATGGAAAGTAAAATATACGAGGGCATAATGCTGATTTCGCAACTTAAATCGAATGCATTGGCCATTCTTTTTACATTTTTTTCAATGCGAATACAGGTAGCTCCACATCCTAACAGCCAGGAAGCATAATTAGCTAGAAAATTACAGGCTTCTTTTTTTGAAGATGTTATCATTATTTACCAGGTTATTAATCTTCGTCAGTATCAAACCATTCATCTCCCGGACAATAGAAAAGTTCTTTTTCTTTTGCCAATTCAATTAGTTTAATTGGTTTATCAGAGTTCCAGTTCGTTTCTCTGAATTTTTCGATAGCTCTTAAAACGAAAGCTAATAACACTAGTGTAATAACAGAAAACCAAATAATCATTGTTTCATTCATTTTACATTGTTTTTAAATCGATGCAAAACTATGAATACCTCAAAATCGGAGAAATAGTTGATTAAGGAAAAAAACGATAGTTGCTATTGATAGAAATTTTAGAAAAGAGTGGAATTTTATATTAATTATATTTAGGAATAATCCTGTCTATTTGGCCGAGATGGAAAGAATTTAAGTAAAAAAAGAAATGAATAAATGAATTTTAATTGCCAAATAGTCAAAAAAGTGAAGAATGGGTTGTTTATTTAAAATATTATGACTAATATTGCCGTTCCAAGAGAGAAAAAGAATAATTGAAAAATGAATAATCGTTTGCATACTGACAATATGTATCATACATGGGCTTTGATGACCCCCTGGGGGGTTAGCATTTGACATTCTGTTCAAGTGGGCGAAGCCTGTTTGCCTAAAGATTAGGAAAAGACCAAACAAATATTAAAATCTGAATCGTCCACGTTTTTTTCATTACAATTTATTTTAGTATTAATCCGAAAGATGCTGCTTCCCTTTTGATTCTTATTGAAATCAAAAGGAAGATTGCTTGCTATCTTATATAACTATAGGGATGAAAGTTTTAAAATTTGGCGGAAGTTCCGTCGGTACAGTTGAAAGTATTTTAAGCGTAAAAAAAATAGTAGAAGCTATTGATGAACCTGTTATTGTTGTTGTTTCTGCTTTAGGTGGAATAACTGATAAATTGTTGCAGACTTCAAAGATGGCAGCCCAGAGTAATGTTGCTTATGAAAAAGAATTTTCGGCTATTATTACTCGCCATTTGGATGTAATAGACGGTGTTATTTCTGATCTGGAAATCCGTCGCAGTGTCCAGATTAGAGCGATGGGTTTATTGGATGAGTTGGGTAATATCCTTCGTGGAGTGTTCCTGATTAATGACTTGTCTGAAAAGACTTCAGATGCTATTGTTAGTTATGGTGAGCGTTTGTCTTCTTTAATCGTTTCAAATGTGATTAAAGATGCTCAGTTGTTCGACTCTCGTAAATTCATCAAGACTGTCAGACAATTCAATAAACATGTTGTTGATTTTGAACAGACCAATCACTTGATTAAAGAAACTTTCAGTCCGCTGCCTAAGGTTTCTTTGGTTCCAGGTTTTATTTCTACTAGCAGAGATAATGGGGAAATTACGAACTTGGGTCGTGGAGGTTCTGATTATACTGCTTCTATTCTGGCAACAGCTTTGGATGCTTCCGTATTGGAAATATGGACGGATGTGGATGGTTTTATGACTGCCGATCCAAGAGTTATCAATTCTGCTTATGTTATTGATCGATTGAGCTTTACAGAAGCAATGGAATTATGTAACTTTGGTGCCAAAGTTATTTATCCGCCAACAATTTATCCGGTTTATCACAAGAATATCCCTATTCGTATACGTAATACGTTCAATCCGGATGCTCCTGGCACATATATTTCCCGCGAAAAAGAAAAAAATTCAGGAAAAGCCTTGATTAAAGGTATTTCTTCTATTAATGATACTTGTCTGATTACAGTCCAGGGTTTGGGTATGGTTGGTGTTATTGGAGTTAACTATCGTATCTTTAAAACTTTGGCAAAGAATGGAATCAGTGTGTTCATGGTATCTCAGGCAAGTTCTGAAAACAATACCACTTTTGCAGTAAAGAGTGCCGATGCCGATTTGGCTGTTGAGGTCTTGGATAAGGAATTTGCATCCGAACGTGCACAGGGTGACATGAACGATACACAGGTAGAAAAAGATTTGGCTACTGTTGCCATTGTTGGCGAAAATATGAAACGAACTCCTGGCATAGCAGGTAAATTGTTCGGAACATTGGGACGTGCAGGTATCAGTGTGATTGCCTGTGCTCAAGGAGCTTCAGAAACAAATATCTCGTTTGTCATCAAGCATAAATATTTGCGTAAGGCAATGAACTCTATTCACGATTCCTTTTTTCTTTCAGAATATAAGGTCTTGAATATTTTTGTTGTCGGAATTGGTACTGTTGGAGGAAATCTTTTGGAACAGATCCGTTTACAGCAGCCTAAGCTGATGGAACAAAATGGCTTGAAACTGAATATCGTAGGTGTTGCCAATTCAAAAAGAGCATTGATTAGCCGCGATGGAATCAATTTGGATACATATCGTGAAGATATAAAAAATGGAATGGAATGTAATGCGGAAGAATTGTGCGAACAGGTATTGAAAATGAATATCTTTAATTCTGTATTCGTTGATTGTACCGCAAGTTCACAGGTTGCCGCTCTTTATGGCAAACTGATGAATGGTAACGTTTCTGTTGTTGCCGCTAATAAAGAAGCAGCTTCTTCTGCTTACGAAAATTATCAGTCTTTAAAAGAGACCGCTCGTCATCGTGGTATTAAATTCCTGTTTGAAACCAATGTGGGGGCAGGATTACCTATTATAAATACAATGAACGATTTGCGTAATAGCGGCGATCATATTTTGAAATTGCAAGCTGTCCTTTCCGGAACATTAAATTATATATTCAATACCTTAAGTAAAGATGTCCCTTTAAGCAAGGCCATTCGTATGGCTATGGAAGCGGGGTACGCAGAACCAGATCCTCGTATTGATTTAAGTGGAAAAGACGTTGTTCGTAAATTGGTTATTCTGGCTCGTGAAGCAGGTTATCGAGTAGAACAGTCAGATGTGCAAAAAGAATTGTTTATACCGAATTCATTCTTCGAAGGCTCTTTAGAAGATTTCTGGAATAATATTCCGGATATGGATGAGAAGTTCGAAGAGGATAGAAAAAAACTGGAACAGGAAGACAAGCGTCAGCGTTTTGTCGCCACCATGGATAGAGGTGAATGTCATGTTGGCTTGCAGGCTATTGATAGTCATCATCCGTTTTATGAATTGGAGGGAAGTAATAATATAATTATGATTTCTACCGAAAGATATCATGATTATCCTATGATTATTAAAGGTTATGGAGCTGGAGCAGATGTAACTGCAGCCGGTGTATTTGCAGATATTATATCGATAGCAAACATTAGATAAATTTATTTTTTTAATAGGCGCCCATATTTGTCTAACTATGGACGAATATGGGCTTTTTTTTCATTAATACAGATAATGCTTATGAAGACACTAATCATTTTAGGTGATGGGATGGCTGATGAACCAATCAAAGAGTTGGATGACAAGACTCCGTTACAGTATGCAGACACTCCGAACATGGATAAATTAGCGTGTTTAGGCGTGACCGGCAGATTGAAAACTGTAGCAGATGGATTTCATCCGGGAAGTGAAGTGGCAAATATGTCTGTATTAGGATATGATTTACCAACAACCTACGAAGGCCGTGGCGTTTTGGAAGCTGCGAGCATGGGAGTCGATTTACAGGCCGATGAGATTGCAATGAGATGTAATCTGGTTTGTTTAGAGGGAGATTTATTAAAAAATCATTCAGCGGGTCATATTTCTACAGAAGAGGCCGATCAACTGATTCGAACGTTGAATGAAAGGTTAGGATCCGAACGTGTGAAGTTTCATACCGGTGTTTCCTATCGTCATCTGTTGGTATTGAAGGGTGGTGACAAACGGTTGATTTGTACACCTCCTCATGATATACCGTTACATCCGTTCAGACCGAATATGATTAAAGCTGAAGTTGAAGAGGCTGAAGGAACTGCATCTATGTTAAATGATTTGATCTTTAAATCGTATGAGGTATTGAAAGATCATCCGGTAAATTTGAAACGTATCAGTGAAGGTAAAGATCCGGCTAATAGTATCTGGCCGTGGTCTCCGGGAAAACGTCCATCTATGCAAACGTT
Source organism: Parabacteroides sp. (assembly GCA_020026285.1). Next base: position 6,661 of record JAHHQS010000082.1, read on the forward strand.
GAAAACATTGTATGGTGTACAGAACAGTTCTGTTATTTCTGCTGTTGATCTAATCCGAGGTATCGGTGTTTATGCCGGGATGAAAGTGATTCAGGTAGAGGGAGCCACGGGTTTGTATGATACAAATTACGAAGGAAAGGCTGCTGCTGCTTTGGAAGCTTTGAAAAAGGATGATTTTGTTTACTTGCATATCGAAGCAAGTGATGAAGCCGGACATGAAGGTGATGTTCAGTTGAAGATTCGTACAATCGAAAATCTGGATCATCGAGTAGTTGGTCCTATTTGGAAAGAATTGCAGACATGGAACGAACCTGTTGCTATTGGTATTTTACCGGATCATCCAACTCCCTGCAAGATCCGGACACATACTAGAAAGCCGATTCCATTTTTAATTTACAAGCCGGGTGTGCAACCGGATGAAGTTCAGGTTTATGATGAATTCAGTGTGGAAAAAGGGAAGTATGGTATCTTGGAGAAGGATGAGTTTATCAGAGAATTATTGGCTTAGCATAGATTCTATGCGATGAGTATTCATTTAACATGTAAAATTTATGAAATATTATAGTACCAATCAGAAAGCACCATTGGCCTCATTGGAAGAAGCTGTTGTAAAAGGTCTGGCTGGAGATAAGGGTTTATATATGCCTGAACGTATCCTTCGTTTGGATGAGGAAGTTATCAATAATCTGAAGAATCTGTCTTTTCAGGAAATTGCTTGTGTAGTAGCTAAAGCTTTCTTTGGTGAAGATATCGAAGAAGAAACATTGAATCGGATAGTTTGTGATACTTTATCTTTCGAGACTCCTGTAGTTCATGTGAAGGATAATATTTATAGTCTGGAATTATTCCATGGTCCGACATTGGCTTTTAAAGATGTTGGTGGGCGTTTCATGGCTCGACTTTTAAGTTACTTTATTCGTAAGGAAGGATTGAAGCAGGTTAATGTCTTGGTGGCAACATCGGGGGATACCGGAAGTGCTGTAGCCAATGGCTTTCTGGGAGTGGAAGGTATCCATGTATATGTTTTATATCCAAAAGGAAAAGTTAGTCCGATTCAGGAATGCCAGTTTACAACTTTAGGACAGAATATTACAGCATTGGAAATAGATGGAACATTCGATGATTGTCAGGCTTTGGTGAAATCCGCCTTTATGGATGAAGAACTCAATAATCATATGAAGCTGACATCGGCCAACTCTATCAATGTGGCAAGATTCCTTCCTCAATCATTCTATTATTTCAATGCTTATGCTCAATTGGCAAAGTTGGGGAAAGAAAAGAATTTGGTGGTCTGTGTTCCAAGTGGTAATTTTGGAAATATTACAGCTGGATTGTTTGCTCAGCAAATGGGGCTGCCAGTGAAACATTTCATCGCCGCAAATAACCGAAATGATGTTTTCTTCGAATACCTGAATACTGGTGTTTACACGCCACGACCTTCAGTTCAGACAATCGCTAATGCTATGGATGTTGGGGCTCCAAGTAATTTTGCCAGAGTATTGGATTTATATGGAAAGGCTGAAAATGTACATCAGGAAGTTTGTAATCATATTTCAGGCGCTCATTATACAGATGAAGAAATTGCGGACACAATCCGTGAAACATACCAGGAAACGAAATATTTGTTGGATCCTCATGGCGCTTGTGCGTATCAGGCTTTGAAAGAATATCTATCGGATGATGAAGTAGGAGTCTTTCTGGAAACAGCTCATCCAGCTAAATTCAAAGGAACTGTTGATTCGATATTAGGAAGCGATATTGATATTCCGGAAAAGTTACAGGCATTCATGAAAGGGGAGAAGCAGAGCGTTGAACTTTCAAAATCTTTTGAGGTTTTCAAACAGTATCTGATGGCTCACTAGTTGGTTTATAGTTGTATTGATATTGATTTCGTGGATTTACATTAGAAAATATAAAATCAGATATTAAATAAAACAGGGTGTATCTAACAACATAGATGCACCCTGTTTTATTATTTACAGTAAAATCTTATCGATTATAGTCCTTTCGTGATAGCTTTCCATAAATTATCCTCTGGAACTGGAGCAATAATATCAATCGGTTCTTTAGAAACCGGATGGATAAAGGCTGCGCTTCGGGCATGTAAACTTATTCCTCCATCTGGATTAGAACGATCGGCTCCATATTTTAAATCTCCTTTGATAGGACATCCCATCTTTGCCAATTGACAACGAATCTGATGGTGACGACCAGTCTGGAGATCTATTTCTAATAAATGATATTTATCAGAATGAGCTATCACTTTATACCGAAGAATCGCCTTTTTCGAATTAGGCTTTTCTGCATCATAGGCATAGCTTTTGTTCTGTTTCTCATTTCGAACAAGCCAGTTGACTAGTTCGTCTTCTTCTTTCGGAGGTCTGTTTTTAACGATAGCCCAATATGTTTTCTTCACACCTCCTACACGAAACATTTCGTTCAGACGCGAAAGGGCCTTGCTCGTTTTAGCAAAAATAACCACTCCGCTGACAGGGCGATCTAAACGATGCGTTACACCTACAAATACATTACCGGGCTTATTATATTTTTCTTTAAGCCAGGCTTTTAGTAAATCAGAAAGTGGAGTGTCTCCTGTTTTATCGCCTTGAACGATCTCACGACAAGTCTTGTTTACTGCAATGATATGATTGTCTTCGTAAATAACTTCCATGAATGAAGCTTTTTATTACATATTCATACCGCCATCAACCTGGATAACCTGACCAGATACGTAAGAAGACAGGTCGGAAGCAAGGAATGTTGCTACATTTGCAATATCTTCAGGAGTACCGCCACGACGTACTGGAATCTTATTACACCATTCTTTACGAACTTCTTCTGGTAATGCAGCTGTCATATCAGTAATAATGAAACCTGGTGCGATAGCGTTTGCACGAACACCACGAGAACCCAATTCCTGAGCGATAGATTTAGCTAAACCAATCATACCAGCTTTAGAAGCTGAATAGTTACATTGACCAGCGTTTCCGTGAACACCAACAACAGAAGACATGTTAATGATACTTCCGGAACGTTGTTTCATCATAATTGGAGAACAAGCATGAATGAAGTTGAATGCTGATTTCAAGTTGACGTTTAAAACGGCATCCCATTGAGATTCACTCATACGTAACATTAATCCGTCTTTAGTGATACCTGCGTTGTTAACCAAAATATCGATACGACCAAAATCTTTTACGATTTCAGCAATAACGTTATGAGTCTCTTCGAAATTAGCTGCATTTGAAGCATAACCTTTTGCTTTAACACCTAAATTTTCCAATTCATGCTGAGTAGCCAGACCGTTTTCATCGATAACTAAATCAGTGAATGCAATGTTAGCTCCTTCAGAAGCAAACTTTAAAGCGACAGCTTTACCAATACCTCTAGCAGCGCCTGTAATGACGGCAACTTTTCCTTCTAATAATTTCATATTTTTTTCTTTTTAATGATTAGCATTTAATTAAACATGCTCCGGTAGAATAACCTCCACCAAAAACTGTTAGTGAAACTAAATCTCCTTTTTTAAACTTTTCATTGTTTTGTGCATATACCAAAGCAGAACTAACTGAACCGGTATTACCCAATTCTTCAATGTTGTGAAGAATCTTTTCTTCCGGTAAATTCAAATGTTTGGAAATATTTGACATTATGCGCATATTAGCTTGATGTCCGATCATATAAGTCAAGTCATTAAGGGTATATCCGTTCTTTTCTAATAGATATAAAACATTTTGAGGCATGTATGTACAAGCCTGCATGAATACATCTCGACCTTCTGGCATCATAATACCACCATCGCGTGGTCGTAGATTAACGGCAATTGGAGCTTTAGGCAAATATCCTAGAGCTTTGGTATATACTTCGATTACATCCGCATCATTTTCGGTGATACGTTCTTTTGAAAGGAAGAAAGCAGCAGCAGCATCACCCCATAAGTGACCTGCTTTAGGATCTGTTTCGTTCCAATATGCAGAATTTTTATCGGCACCTAAAATTAAGGCTTTAGTTGCTTTACCTGAAACAAAAAAACTTTCTACAACTTCTAGTGCATTTATGAATGAGGAACAAGCTGATGACAGATACATTGCCTTTGCATTTTGAATGTTAAATTCATGTTGTGCAAGATGTGCAGCTGTAGCGACAGTGTCATAAGGAGAATAAGAAGCAGATATAATCAAGTCAACTTCTGTTATATTATACGGTAATTTAGGAAGAGCGTTTTTTATAGCTTCCATACTCATCGTATTGATATTCTCTTCAGGTTTGGCTAACGAGCGAGTTTTTATTCCTGTTCTTTGCTCAATCCATTCACTGGTCAAGCCGTTCAATTCTAAAAAATGTTGGTTATCAACCCTTGCCTCGGGTATATAGTAACCTGTTGCATTAATGTACATCTTTTTCTTTTTATTTCTTTATCTTAATACCATTGAATATCAAGTTCATGACATTCTCTCTTCTTTTTATCCTCTGATTTATATTGTCTCCCATAATTCCTCTGATATAAGGTACTTCAAGTCCTTTTATAGCATGATGTAAAACTACTGCCGTAATATCGGTATCAGGCATAGTAAAAATACCTTCTTTTACACCATTATCCAATATGTTTTTAATGATCTCTATTTCTCGTATATCAAAACTTTTTCTTACTCTTTCTACGCGCCATATGTCACGAAAAAAAGTCGCTCTTAATGTTCCGTTACGAAACACTAATGCTTTAACAGCATCTAAACGAGTATAAATTAAGGTCATTAACTTTTCATCTGCTGGTAAATCTTTTTCGGCAACATCACATAACATTTTATGCAGTCGGTTTAATTCTGATTCAACAACAGCGAGATAAATTTCATTTTTACTTTTGAAATAAGTATATAATGTACGACGACCTTTTTTTGAGGCTAATGCAATATCATTCATCGTGGTATTATCAACCCCTACGCGTGCAAACAATTGTCTGGCCACGTCTATCAACATTTCTCTTGTTTTTGAAACTGTTACCGGCATAACGTATTGCTCAATTTTATTGATTTTGTGCAAAAGTAGCTAAAAAGAATTGTAAATAAAAAGTAGAATAAAAAAAACTTGTAAAAAATTTGCTCCCTCAAAAATAAGTATTACCTTTGCAATCGAAATCAAGAAATATTGATTAAAATACATCGCGGAGTGGAGCAGTGGTAGCTCGTTGGGCTCATAACCCAAAGGTCGTCTGTTCGAATCAGGCCTCCGCAACTAGTAAGAGAATTAACAAAATGTTGATTCTCTTTTTTTATATGAATCCATCCTATAATAAAAGAGGCACAATCAAATTCGATCGTGCCTCTTTCATTTAATTATTATATATTGAATATCTTTATTCTACATATAAGACCAATCCTTTTAGATATTCACCTTCCGGATGATAGATATTGACTGGATGATCTGCCGGTTGAGTCAGCTGATGAAGAATTCTAACATTCCTTTTCGACTGAGCTGCGGCACTAAATACTGCTAGACGGAAATTTTCCTTACTTACAACTTGCGAACAAGAAAACGTGAAAATAATTCCTCCCGGTTTAATCTTTTCGAAAGCAATAGCGTTTAATTTACGATATCCTTGTAAGGCATTTCTTAAAACATTCTTATGTTTTGCAAACGCAGGAGGGTCCAAAATGATTAAGTCATAATTGTTTCCCATACGTTCCAGATATTTGAATGCATCCTCAGCGAAAGCCTGATGACGATTATCTCCGGGGAAATTTAATTCTACATTTTTATTTGTTAGAGAAATAGCTTTTGCTGAACTATCTACAGAATGTACTACTTTGGCGCCACCACGCATTGCATAAAAAGAAAAACCTCCTGTATAACAAAACATATTTAACACAGAACGATCTTTAGAATAGTGTTCCAGTAGTGAACGGTTTTCTCTTTGGTCTACGAAGAAACCTGTTTTTTGTCCTTTTTGCCAGTCAACGTAGAATTTAAGTCCATTTTCTAAAGCAATATCTTCTACATCATGACCGTAAATGTATCCGTTTTCACTATCAAGATCGGCCTTGTATGGTAATGTTGTTTCTGATTTGTAATAGATATTCTGAAGATTGTCACCAACCACTTCTTTTAGAGCTTCTGCTATTTCAAATCTACATTTGTGCATGCCAACTGAATGTGCCTGCATAACAGCTGTATGAGCATACATGTCAATGACTAGTCCTGGCAGATTGTCTCCTTCACCGTGAACCAATCGAAAAGTGTTATTGTTTTGAGAATTAGCTAATCCTAAATTACAACGTAATTGGTATGCAATACGGATTCTTTCAATCCAAAATGAATGATCAATAGTTCTTTGTTTGAAAGAAAGAACTCTGACAGCTATACTACCAATCTGATAATGGCCGATAGCCAAGAAACGTTGGTTAGCTCCATATACTTCTACAAGATCACCTTCTTCCGGTTTCCCTTCAATACTTTGAATGGCTCCAGAAAACACCCATGGATGAAGACGTAATAACGATTCTTCCTTTTTGGGTTTTAGAAATACTTTACAGTAACTCATTTATGATAGATTATTCAGTTGTTTATAAATTCTTAGACAAGCCCAGGCATCTAATGCTGCGTATTTTTGTTGAGGAACACTCAAAATATCTGCTTCCCAATTGGAAAGTCTTTGTCCTTTTGATATTTTCTTTTTGAAAAGAATTGCGTATATCTTTTGCAGACTTGCTTCTTCTATACCAAATTGTCCCACCATTTTTTGTAAATCCAGGAAGTTTTGAGGCTCTACATCTACTCTTTTATGAATTGCACCAAAATCGTCGTGAAGAGATAATCCTATTTTCTTGATCTCTTCGTCAGCCAATAAGTGTTGAAGAGATTTAGGAAATCCCATAAAATTAAGGCGGAATAAGAAACAAGTATCTTCTGTTGATAATTGGATCAAAGCCACTTTATGTCGTTGCCCTTTTTTAAAGCTTGGTCTAGTTTCAGTATCAAAACCTATCAGCTTATGTTGTTCAAGATATGCAACGGCTTTATCTGCATCTTTCTCGGTAAGCAAAGTGATAATTCTGCCTTGAAATTCTTCAATCGGCATTTGAGAGATTTCCTCTTTGGAAATTTTATGTATGTATTTATCAATCATTGATCTTTAATTAATTCAATCAGACAAATCTGCATATCGCAGGTGATGCAAAGCTTTTAATGCATTCAATAAAGGCTGTCCCCAATATTCGCAAAAGTTATGATAACATAAACATAAAGCTTCTTTCATAACTAATTCGTTCCCTTGTCGAAAAACAGCTACAAAGTTACCAACATCCTGATAAACATCAGCTAAATTTTCAGAAATGAAAGCAATAATAGGTGTTTCACTATATTGCATGTCTTGATGGAATGTATCTAAATAGGAATCCTTGTCTTCTAATAAATTTGCGATGCTGGAACGTATAGACTCATAAGCTTCTTCTGTTACAGTTTCTTCTGGTTCAAAGAAATCATCTTGTTCTATATTTGGAAGCAATGAAGCCTTTACATATAATAAAGGTAATATTTTAGTAGCTTTATCAAGAAAATCATTTTGATCTGAAGTATTTGCATTTTCAATAAATGCACAATATTCTAAAGCAACCGTGACGAACTCTAATGTGTTCCGATCGTAGATTGGATTATTTTCTTTTTTCATTGCTATCGCGAAATTTATGTTTATATTCTTATTTCGAAAAATAGTTGTAATAATCTCTTATATTAAATGTCTATTCTCAAACTGCAAAGTTAGTAATATTATTTCTGTATAGAAAATTCATGTGTTGGCTAACAAGTTTCTTTCTTCTTCGTTTTTGCTTATGTGAATAGCTGAAATATTTCAGATTTGGTTCTCCAATTACTCGTAACAACAAATGTTTGTTTATAAAACAAAACAGATTTTAAATTATACTAAACATAGGATTCAACTATCGAAATATATTGTATCTTTAAGCAAAACATGAAAAATAATAGAATACAAAAATTTATACCTGAAAAATAAAAACAGATACTATCATGAGTAGAAAAATCAGAATGGGAATGATTGGCGGCGGTCCAGGTTCTTTTATCGGAGCAGTACATCGTATGGCTGCCAATCTTGATGGTCAGATCGAATTAGTTTGTGGTTGCTTTAGTTCAAATCCAGAAAAATCACACATAGCTGGAGAGTCATTATTTTTACCTCCAGAAAGAGTTTATGATTCTTGGCAGGAAATGTTCGAGAAGGAAGCTTTGCTACCAGAGGGCGAACGTATGGATTTTGTATCTATTGTCACTCCAAATCATGTCCATTTCGCTCCGGCAATGATGGCTTTAGAAAAAGGATTCCATGTTGCATTAGATAAACCTATGACTTTCACTTTAGATGAAGCTGAACAATTAGCTGCAAAAGTTAAAGAAACAGGTAAATTGTTCTTGTTAACACATACATATACGGGTTATCCAATGGTCAAGGAGGCTCGTCATCGTGTATTGAATGGCGATTTAGGTAAGATTCGTCGTATTTATGTAGAATATCCTCAAGGTTGGTTGTATACAGATTGTGCAGCAACAAACAAACAGGCAGCTTGGCGTGTTGATCCAAAACGTTCGGGAAAAGCTGGTTGTATGGGCGATATCGGAACTCATGCATTTAATTTGGCTGAGTATGTTACGGGTTTGAAATCAGTAGAAATTTGCGGTGAACTTAATACTTTTGTTCCTGATCGTTTATTGGATGATGATGGAGCTGCTTTGATTCGTTATGAAGGTGGAGCAAGAGGTGTTTTAATGGCCAGTCAGATTGCTGTTGGTTATGAAAATGGTTTAAAGATCAGAGTCTTTGGCGAAAAAGGTGGTTTGGAATGGCGGCAGGAAGAACCTAATACTTTAATAATGCGTTGGCCGGATCGTCCAATAGAAGTAGTTCGTACAGGAGGTAACGGTACTTCTGGTATTGCAGGTTATAATACGAGAACACCAGCTGGTCACCCGGAAGGATATTTGGAAGCATTTGCAAATTTATATCGTAATTTCTCAACAGCTTTGCGTGCTGTTATCGAAGGAAAAAATCCTGATCCTGAGGCATTGGATTTCCCTTCTGTAGAAGAAGGAGTTCGAGGTATGAAATTTATCGATGCTATAGTGGGAACCAATGATACAGAAAATAAGTGGTTGAAGATTTAATCAAGAACATATAAAATTTAATATTATGGCACGTCCAGTTACATTATATTCATTACAATGGGGTGATCTTCCATTGGAAACAGTTTGTCAGAAGGCTAAAGAGTTTGGTTATGATGGTTTGGAATTAGGTTTGCCTAATCATGTTGATGTACGTCATACTGATCCTGAATATTATCAGAGTATTCGTGATTTATTAGCAAAATATGATTTGCAATTATACACTATCTCTACACATTTGGTTGGTCAGGCAGTTTGTGATAAGATTGATGAACGTCATAAGAGCATTTTACCAGATTATATCTGGGGCGATGGAGATCCGGAAGGAGTTCGGCAGCGTGCAGCAGAAGAATTGATTCGTACAGCTCATGCTGCAAAGATGTTAGGCGTCAATACTGTCGTCGGTTTTACAGGAAGTCCTATTTGGAGTTATTTATATTCTTTTCCACCTGTTTCAGAAGAAATGATCGAAGAAGGATATAAAGAATTCGCTCGTCGATTTACTCCAATTATGGATGAATATCAGAAATTAGGTATTCGTTATGCTTTGGAAGTTCATCCAACGGAAATTGCATTCGATACAATTTCTGCACAGAGAGCATTGGATGCATTGAATAACCATCCTGCATTCGGATTCAACTTTGATCCAAGTCACATGGGGTATCAGGGTGTTGATTATGTTGATTTCATATATCATTTTTCGGAACGTATTTATCATGTACATATGAAAGATGTTTATTGGAGTGAAACACCTAAACAAGTAGGTGTGTTTGGTGGTCATGTAACATTTGGAGATCCTCGCAGATATTGGAACTTCCGGAGTTTAGGACGTGGAAGAATTAATTTCGAAGAGATTATTCGAGCATTGAATTCAATAGGTTATCAAGGTCCTTTGTCAGTAGAATGGGAGGATAGCGCAATGGATCGTGAACATGGAGCTCGTGAGTCTTGTGCTTTTGTAAAGAATATTGATTTCCAACCATCAGCTCAAGCATTTGATTCATGCTTTGAAAGCAAATAAGAATTTATATATTATTATATTGTGTAAAAAGTAAAGGCCTGTCTGTTTTATACAGATAGGTCTTCTTTTTTTGATCAGTTCAAATCTCTTTATATGTAGAGAAAAAAGAAAGGCGCACCTTTAAAAGATGCGCCTTTATATTTAAGATAAATCTAAATCGTTAAATTATAGTTTATCGTTAGAACCCAAAACGTTGATGATTTTGTGTTTGTACAATTTTTCCATATTGTCACGAGCTGGGCCTAAATATTTACGTGGGTCGAATTCAGCTGGTTTTTCAGCGAATACTTTACGTATAGCAGCAGTCATAGCCAAACGTGAGTCTGAGTCGATATTGATCTTACAAACTGCAGATTTAGCAGCTTTACGTAATTGTTCTTCTGGAATACCGATAGCAGCTTTCAAAGCACCACCATATTTGTTGATAGTTTCAACTTCTTCCTGAGGAACTGAAGAAGAACCGTGAAGAACG
>JAHHQS010000083.1 GCA_020026285.1 Parabacteroides sp.
GCCGATTCTATGTTTTATTTTAATTTATCGGTAAAAATTTACCGAAGTATTGATCTATGATAATCACGACAAAATAATATCAATGCTAACACTCAAGATTCTTTTGTTCGCATAACGACAAATTTATATGCTCACATAAGTGAGCAATAATGCTCATTAATGTGAGCAATAATGCTCATTAGTGTGTGCAATAATGTTCATTAACGTGTGCAACAATGCTCATTAATGTGTGCAACAATGCTCACTAATGTGTGCAATAATGTTCACATTAGTGAGCAGATAACCCGTAACCAATATTTACAGCTAAACATTTGTTACAGGTGACGCCTATAAGGAGAAACAGTCAAATTCCATTTCTTCTGATGATAGTTTAGGAGCATTTCGCTAGGCCATACAACATGACATTACAGAGAAACTTTGCTGAAGGGCATGAATACTAAAAAAGGGGTATAATTGTTTTTTTCCACATAAAATGACATTTGCAAGATATTTCAAAAAGATTCGAATTCTTCTTTACGACCTTAAATCTAGTAATCGCAATACCTGTTCTACTGTTGCATTAAGATTTCGCAAAGCCACTGTTTTCTGCACAGCTTGTTCCAATGATACTGGAGCAGGCTGAATAGAAAATAAAGCTGTAAATCCTAGGTTGTTCAGCTGTTCTAATTCTTCCACAGAACCACCTATGCCAACAATTGGCACTCCAACTTTGAGGGTCCGCCTAAGTACACCACTCAAAGCCTTTCCCATAGCGGTCTGTATATCTATCTTACCTTCTCCAGTAAGTACGACATCTGCATCTGAAAGAGCCTCATCGAAAGCTATTTGATCTAAGATAATGTCAATTCCAGATTTAAGTTCTGCATTCAAGAAAGCAAAAAGGCCACCTCCTGTTCCTCCTGCAGCACCGGCACCTGGTAATCGTGATATATCAAGTCCGAGTTCTCGCTTCAAACACTCAGCATACCGTCGCAAGCCGCTGTCCAAGACCTCTACCTGTTCTTGATTGGCTCCTTTTTGAGGGGCAAATACATACGCTGCTCCATCCGGGCCATAAAAAGGATTGGTTACATCACATGCCAAGACGAACTCGCAATCTGACAGTTCTGCGCGTAGATTGCTTTTATCTATGTGTTCTATAAGTCTTAGATTCTTCCCGACGGGCGTAAGGATTTTACCCTCTTTATCAAGAAAGCGTACTCCCAGGGCATGCATTATGCCGATGCCTGCGTCATTCGTAGCACTGCCGCCTAAACCGATAACGAAGTGACGACAGCCTCGGTCTATGGCATCATTTATCAACTCGCCGGTTCCCAACGTTGTAGTTTCTAGGGGATTTCGATGTTCAAGGAGAACTAAAGGAAGTCCATTTGCCGCTGCCAACTCTATAACTGCGACCTTATTTTCGGTTACAATGTAAGATGCCGACACTTGTTCCCGTAAAGGGCCGTGTACTTTTCTTGCATATTTGCTTACCTTACAACAACGTTCTATCACTTCCACCGTACCCTCGCCTCCATCGGCTATAGGAAATGAACGTACTTCACACACCGGCCAACGCTGATGTATCATCCGGGTAAGGCTTTCCGTTATTTCCGGAGCGTTTACGCACCCCTTAAAAGAGTCAAAGGCTAAAATAATTTTATGCATGTCACCGTTGTTTCTTTAGATTTATCCCCATTCAAGTCGGAGATTATTTAACTTCTGTACGATAACCTTCGAAGAATTTCTTGAAGAACAACCACTGATATTCTATTGAATTGTTCCAATATATATGATTATGTTTTCCGGGGCGAACTATGAAATCGTGATATATTCCGCGTTTAAGCAATTCTTGATGCAACTTACAGTTTACCTCGAAAAAGAAATCTTCACTACCACAATCAAAAATGATAGCAAGGTCTTTATTCTGAATTTTATGAAGCTGTGTCATCACCGTATGTTCATCCCAACGTTGTTGATTTGCCTCTTTTTTGCCTAGTTGTGCAGCCATTTCCCAATTCTTAGGGAAAGGACGGATATCTACCCCACCACTGGTACTACCTGCGGCTCCGAACACATCTTTATGACGAATGGCCAGCCACAAACTGCCATGTCCGCCCATACTCAATCCCGCAACGGCTCGTGAAAGACGATTTGCACGTGTGGGATAATGACTATCTACGTATTCAACTAATTCCTTTGATACAAAAGTCTCAAACTGGCTCTTAGGATTCGTCGGACTATCCCAGTACCATGAATTTTCACCATCTGGTGTTACAATCATAATCCGATCACGGTCGGCCCATTCCTTAAGCTTTGGCTGAATCTCCAACCAATTTTTCTCATCTCCTGAATATCCATGAAGCAGATAAAGGACGGGGACTTGTTCGCAAAGGTTTAATCCCTCTGGGACTGTAACCAATACAGGAATAGAACGATCCATCTTATTACTACGAACCTGAAGGGTATCCACACGAGCAGCTTGTACTGTAGTAAACAGCAATAAACAAATGCTCAGACTAATAAAAAATAGTTCTTTTTTCATTTTTTATAGATTTAATACTTTGTTGTTTTTCACTGAAATTTTAACCGAGGCAACGAAAGGCAGCATACAATCTACGGGAAATTCGTTGTCCTGTAGCACCTTTTATGGTCGATTTTAAGATGCACCACCCTGTTGATTCCCCTCAGACGATGATTATTTATAACCATATCGCTTAAGTAACAAACAGAGTTGCGACTACAAATATACGTTAGTTTTATGACTCCAATACTATCTTTTCTGTTTTATCAATAGGTTTTCATCACATATAAAGACATTTAATATAGTTCTTGAAAGGAAAGATGGAAGGTTACAAATATCATTTGTACCAAAGATTTATTCGTATGAAACTTATCGTAGAGCGATACGGAAACGCTTCAGTCAACTATGAACTGACTGCTGCAAGTGAGCGACAATCATACTATTGGAATAGATGAATGGAAAGTTGAGAACAATCTTTAATATCGCAGATAACATACTCAAGATATTATAAAAATTTTTAAAGAAAAAAAATAGTTAAGATGAAAAACGTAGAGTCTTACTGCCTAAGAGCAATTTTCAGTAAACCATCACCTATAACTAATGGGATGTCATGATTAACATCTTCAACTACGGAGATACAAATTTAGAAAAATAACACAGTCAAGCGATTTACAGTTTTTTTCAATATTCAGAAAGAACGTTCTATTCTTCAGTAGTTCAAAAAGTACCGAACGGGGGCTGTAATCCATTTATGACTATGGGATTTTCTTGTTAGAAGCAGAAAATAGACTTATTTGAATATCTTACAGAAATAATGTAATGAATTCCGTTTTTTAACATAAGTAAAAGACAATAGGAATGCAAATTGAAGCACAAAAGATTATAAAGACTTAATAAAATATAGAATAAAAAGCTACATTTGTAAATAAACTACAAAAAGTGATGAATTTTATAGACCATAAAATAGATTTACAAGCATTAAGCAATGGTAATAACCAAGAATTTGATAAACTGTTTTACAGCTTCTACCCAAAAGTTAAGTCTTTCTTGTTCAGTATGCTAGCAAATAAAGCAGTAGCAGAAGACTTGGCTCAAGAATCCTTTATACGTCTATATCAGAATCGCGAACTACTTTGTAATGTACATAATTTAAATGCCTATATTTACCAAACTGTTAAGAATGTCTTATATGCTTTTTTATCTAAAGATAAAGACATATCTCTCATAAATATAGAAGATGCATATGAGATGTCTTCATCAGAAGGAATAGAAGATAACATTTATAGTCATGAACTCGAAGACCTTATAAGTAAAGCTATTAATAGAATGCCGGCAAAACGCCAACAGATCTTTCGGATGAGTCGAGAACAGAATCTTAGTATTGAAGAAATTAGCCAAAAATTAAATATCAGCAAACGTACCGTAGAAACACATATCTCTTTAGCTCTAAGTACATTACGTAAAATTATTACTTCTCTCATCATGCTGTTAAACTGTTAAACTTTATTAAATAACACAGAAACCATTACGTGTTTCACAAAAAAAACAAATCTATGCTTAAAAAGGGATAAAGCATGGAAAATAAAAATCATATATACAAAATAGTTCAACGTTTAACAGATAAAACGATATCCACTAAGTATCGTAAAAAAATATTAGGATGGTTGTTTTTCAATCACAACGAACCTACGTTAAAGGATGAAGCTCTATTTGAATTGTGGAATAATACTTCTAATTCTGGAGTTTCTCAATCCGAAATTGAGATGGCACTCCAATCTGTAAAAAAACAAGTAGGTATTAAAAATTATAAGAAAGGAATTATTCCTTTTAATGTAAATCGAATACTAAAATACGCTGCAATATTTATATTCCCTATAATAGCCAGCCTTACTGTATTATTCTTTGCCCTCAATAATAATCAGCAAGGAAATCAAATGATAGAATGTTATAATCCTAATGGAGAACAAAGAATAATAACACTACCTGATAAAACGGAAGTAATTTTAAATTCGGGATCATTGTTACTCTATCCTCATAAGTTTACAGGTAAAGAACGACAGGTATATCTATTAGGAGAAGCCTTCTTCGATGTTAAACGAAACGAATCCCATCCATTTGTTGTTCATACAGGTAGATTAAATGTAAAAGTGCTAGGTACACGATTTAATTTAGAAGCCTATCCAGAAGATAATGATATAGCCACAACATTAAATAAGGGAAAAGTAAAAATTTACGAACCAGATAAAGAGAACGAAGGGATTATCCTAAAGCCTGACGAAAGAGCAATTTATCATACAGACAAACAAGAATTTACACTTTCAACAGTTAATTCAGAGGATTATTATAAATGGACTGAAGGTGAACTCAACTTTATACAGCGACCTCTATCTGATATTATTAAGATATTAGAAAGGAAATACAACGTTGATTTCATATATGACGATAGTATAAATCCAAATGATTTCTATACAATTAATTTTAATACAAACGAAAATATAGAACAAGTCTTAGATATTCTTATTAGTACTATAGATGAGAATATTGAGACTTCAATTAATGAAAGGACTATTTATTTACATAAAAATAAGAAAGGAGGTATATATAAATAAGAAAAACTCGGAAAGAGCCTTCCACAACAACTTTCCGAGCCTTGAAATAGACATTAAATTTCTGCTTTTATCAGTAAAATACACAAATAAAAAAATCAAACAGAAATAATCTAATACACAAAATTATGAATTTTTATTATAAAAACACTTGTTTTCGGCCTATAAAAAACATTAAACTTTTAGCCGCATCTGCTTTATTAGTTTGTGTGGGTGAAATCAACGCCCAAACTCAACAAATTAAATTACCAGAAAAACAAATAACAATCGAAGAGGTATTTCGACAAATCAATAAACAGACACAACTCTCTGTAGGATATAATTATAGCAACATATCACAATCTATCAATAAAAAAGTTCATGTTGACAGTGGTAATGTCCAAACAGTACTGGAAAAAGCATTACAAGGAACAGGACTGACATACCGTTTTGAAGGCAACCACATTATTATTACTGTAAAAGAAAAAAGTTCTTCAAATACCCAAAACGAAAAGAAAGGACAAATAAAGGGACGTATTGTAGATAATAAAGGAGAAGCAATTATTGGAGCATCCATCATAGAGAAAGGAACAACTAATGGTACAATCACTGATTTTGATGGAAATTTTACTCTCAACGTCACTGATAATGCCCTTATGGAAGTTTCATTTATAGGTTATAAATCCCAACTCTTCTATGCAGATTCTAGTAAACCAATGTCTATCACAATGAAAGAGGATACAGAAATATTAGATGAAATCGTAGTAGTAGGATATGGTGTACAAAAGAAAAGTGATTTAACAGGCGCCGTAGGAAGTGTACAAGCTGATGCCATTGAGAAACAATCTGTTACTCGTATCGATCAAGCGTTACAAGGTAGAATATCTGGTGTACAGATTACTTCGGCAGGAGGAGCTCCAGGAAATGGCGCTTCTATACGTATACGTGGTAATAATTCAATTAATGGTAACAATGAACCATTATTTGTTATAGATGGCATTATTGGAGCCGGTGATTTAAATTCTATTAATCCATCAGATATACAATCAATTGAAGTCTTAAAAGATGCTTCATCCATAGCTATTTATGGTTCCCGTGGTGCTAATGGTGTAATTTTAATTACTACTAAATCAGGAAAAGGCGGGGAGGGATTCCATATAAACTATAATGGATATTATGGAATCCAGAAAGCTGGGAAAATGGTTGATTTTTTAGATGGACCTGAATATAAAGAATGGATTAATGAGTCTGAAAATTATTTTGGAAGACCTAAGATTTTTTCCGACGAAGAGACATTACCTAATATTGACTGGCAAAAAGAAATGTATCATACCGCAAGTATGACAGAACACAATGTTAGTCTATCCAACAATACAAGCAAAGGCAACTTCTTTTTCTCTTTAAACTATCTAAACCAAGATGGTATTATGAAAAAGACGAATTTTACTCGATATCAGGCTCGTTTTAATTTTAATCAAACAATTAACGAATATCTGAAAATGGGTGCTATAATGAATGTAGCTTATACGGACAAGGACAATCCTCGTATGAGCACATTTGGTATGGCTCAACTCCCTGTCATGAGTATTTATAATGAAGATGGAAGCTTTAATGGAATAAACCCTGTTACTGGTAAATTCATTAATACTGTTACTGCAGAAAAAACGTACAAGACAACATTTGGTACTTCCTTCTCATCTTATGGAAATGCATTTATTGAATATTCTCCATTTAAAGGGTTGACCGTAAAAAGTTCTATTGGAGTGAATATCCGTCGATCAAAAGATAACATTTATAATTCTGTTAATTTGCCAACTAGTAAATCTGTAGACTATGGAGGTTATGCTGCTATTACTCAAAATAACCCTATTACATTACAAAATGAAAACACAATAAGTTATTCTACAGAGATAAATAAACATAGAATTAATTTACTTGGTGGTTGGACCTCACAAACGTCGAAGAATGAATCATTACATGCATCTGCACACGGTTTTACAAATGATGTGACTTTATATCATGCTATTCAATCGGGTGCTCCTGAAACAAAACAAATATCAAGTGGAGAATCTAAATGGTCTTTGTTATCCGCCTTGTTCAGAGCTAATTATGTCTTTAACAATAGATATTATTTTACGATTTCAGGTCGTGCTGATGGTTCTTCACGTTTATCTAGTAATAACCGTTGGGCCTTCTTCCCTTCTGCTGCAATAGCTTGGAGAGTTTCTGAGGAGAAATTTATGAAAAACATTAATTTCATATCTAATTTGAAGCTTAGATTCTCTTATGGTCGTTCAGGATCACAATCAATAGCACCTTATAGTACCTTAGATAAATTAGGATCCACAGAAACAGTCATTACAGATAACAAAGTAATAGGCTACATTAAACAAAACATTGCTAATAAAAATTTAACATGGGAAAAAACAGATCAGTTTGATTTGGGTTTGAACTACAGTATGTTAAATAATAGAATTAATGTGGAATTCGATTATTATCATAAAAAAACAAAAGATTTATTACTTTATAGAGAGCTTGCTTATCAGACAGGATATAATTCTATCCTTGAAAATGTAGGCTCTATAGAGAATCATGGTATCGAACTTGCTTTAAATACACAAAATATTATTACCAAGAATTTTAGTTGGAATTCTGTTTTAACTTTATCTTCCAACAAAAGTAAGGTTTTAGATTTGGCAGGAAAAGAGTTCTTAGAAAATGGTATGGGTTCACGTCTTATCGTAGGTCAACCTGTAGGAACATTTTTTGGTATAAAATACCTAGGAACATGGAAAGAAGGAGAAATTCCTGAAGGTTCCAAATATAAGCCAGGAGATCCAAAACTTGAAGACGTAAATAAAGATGGACAAATAAATATTTATGACGGACAGATTATAGGAAACTCAGAACCTAAGATATATGGTGGCTTTGGAAATACCTTTACATATAAGAATTTCTCTTTAGACTTATTTTTTGATTACTCTGTAGGTAATGACATCTATGATTTGTTTGCTAAAGATGGGTATGCAGGATTCAATACAAATTTATACGGACAGAATCGTGACAGATGGAGTCCAAAGAATCCAAATTCTAATATTCCATCAGCAGGATCAACTATGAAATATATAATGGATAGTTATGCCGGTAAAAAAGGGTGTAGCCTCTATGTACAGGACGGCTCATACTTAAGATTAAAAAACATAAATTTCGAGTATAAGATACCATGTAAAAAGCTTAATAACATTTCAATTTATACATCAATAAGTAATTTATTTACTATTACTAAATATGATGGATATACACCAGACGTAAATGCAGAAGGTGGTCACTCTACACGTCGTGGATTTGATAACAATGTCTATCCACAACCTCGTACTTTTATTTTTGGTCTTAAATTAGGAATTTAACAAATTACAATTATGAAAAATAAATATATAATGTTATTAGGATTATCACTTCTAATGTCTTTTACTTCATGTTCTGATTTTCTTGATGAAAAGCCTCATAGTTTTATTGATCCTAATATGTACTTTAATACGTATGAAGAAGCAGATGCTGCTTTATTAGGAGTATATGATAAATTGCATGACCAACAGATAGGTGATTTTGGATGGCAATATAGAGGTGATGCAGGAGTAGATATTGGTATTTGTCGTAATATTATGCGCTATAACGTTTATCAATATTATGAAATGGAAGCCCTACCAACACAGATTATAGATTGTTGGAAAGTACACTTTAAGGCTATCGGAGACGCTAATATGGTAATAAATCGTACCGCTGAAATGAATCTGCCAGATAAACAAAAAAATCTCATTATTGGACAAGCACGCTTTCTTAGGGCTTTTTATTATCATCAGCTCACTTTAATGTGGGGAGATGTTCCATTATTTACCGAAGAAGTTACAGGTGAAAATCAAGATGAAATTGCAAGTCTGCCACGTACGCCTATTAAAGACGTATATGAACAAATGATTGAAGATTTGAGTTTCTCGGTAGAAAATTTACCTGAAAAATATGGTAAGACTGATGAAGGTCGTATTACAAAGTACACAGCTATGGGATTATTAGCAAGAATCTATCTTTTTAACAAGCAATATAAAGAAGCATCTGTAACAGCACAAGAATTAATCAATTCTAGTGAACACAAATTACTAGATAATTTTGCAGATATTTTCAATCGTAATAATGCATGGAATAAAGAAATTCTATTTGCTGTTGCTTGTATGAAGGATGTAAGAGGCCAGTGGTTACATACAGTTTCCGAACCTTCAACAAAGTATGAAAGGAATATAACGAGTCATGATTTTTCTAAAAGTTTGATTGTTCTTCCTAATGGAGAAACTGCCAAAACAGCAAGAGAAGTCTGCTCTGGTTGGAGTATTTTTACTTTAGTACCAGAATATTATCAATCTTTTGCAGAAGGAGATAAAAGACGTGACGCAACATTCTGGAGTTCTGTCAAAACTACTGACGGCAAAGAAATTCATTTTACTAATCAAAAGCACAAAGGAGACGGTACACAATACTTTAACTTAAAATGGGTATCTTTAGGTGATACGGAAGTAAATGGTGACAAAGACATCATTATGATGCGTCTTGCAGAAGTATACCTGATTCTAGCAGAAGCTGAAAATGAAATAAATCATGGTCCTAATGATATAGCTTATAATGCTATTAATAAAATTAGAGAAAGAGCATTCGGAGATAGCACGCATAATCTATCTAATTTATCATACGAGTCATTCCGTAAGGCTATTATAGATGAAAACAAATGGGAACTCGGCGGTGAAGGACTACGAGCATGGTATCTTCGTCATTGGGGATTCAATGAATTAAAAAATGCAGTGGAATCTGTTAAAGCAAGTAACCCCAAAGCTGCAGCCAACCTGAAAGCTCATCATATGCTATATAAAATACCAGATGAAGAGTTTGTCAAGAACCCTAACTTAGCACCTAATAACCCTGGATATTAATTTATTATATATAATAGATGGAAGGATAAATCCTTCCATCTATGTTCCTTATAAAAAAATAAAATATGAAAAAAATAACCTTATCTGCTATTGCACTACAAATAGCTTTTGGATTTACAGGGTTAACAGCCAAAAATCATCCTACAAATTTCATAGTGATATTGATGGATGATATGGGTTATGGTGATTTAAAAGTGAATGGAGCAATAGGATATAACACTCCTAATATAGATTATCTTAGTTCCATTGGTATGACCTTTAAAAGATATTATTCACCTCAAGCTGTAAGTGGAGCTTCACGTGCAGGTTTGCTTACAGGATGTTATCCCAACCGTATTAGTTTATCTGGAGCGCCGTTTCCTAATGCAAATTATGGTATAAATGCTAACGAAATGACTATGGCAGAACTTTTACATCAAAAAGGATATAAATGTGCTATTTTTGGGAAATGGCACTTAGGAGATGCAAAAGAGTTTCTACCTCTACGCCATGGTTTTGATGAATTTTATGGTATACCTTATTCAAATGATATGTGGCCAAATCATCCAACCTATAAATTTCCAGACCTGCCTTTAATCTCGGGTGAAAAAACCATAGAATATAATCCTGATCAGACCAAATTTACCACCACCTTTACAGAAAAAGCTAAAGATTTCATACATAGAAATAGAAAGAATCCTTTCTTCTTGTATTTAGCCCATCCAATGCCACACGTTCCTTTATTTGTATCTGATAAATTTAAGGGGAAAAGCAAACAAGGCCTTTACGGAGATGTTATGATGGAATTAGATTGGAGTCTTGGTGAGATATTAAAACAACTGGAAAAGGAAAAACTTGACGAAAAGACGTTACTTATACTAATTTCAGATAATGGACCGTGGCTAAATTACGGAAATCATAGTGGAACAACTGGAGGATTACGTGAAGGGAAAGGAGCTAGTTTTGAAGGCGGACAACGTGTTCCTTGTATTATGTATTGGAAAAATCATATTCAACCTGGAACAATATGTAATAATTTAGTTTCTGGTATTGATATTTTCCCTACAATGGCCGCAATCGCAAAAGCTGATTTACCCAAACATAAAATAGATGGAATAAATATATTACCACTACTAGAAGGGAAGTTTGATGAAAACCCTAGAAAATCATTTTTATATTATTATCGTGAAAACGACCTTGAAGCTGTAACAGATGGTAATTACAAATTAATATTTCCTCATAAATATAGAACTTATGAGAATCATCTTCCTGGTAATGATGGTATGCCTGGCAAGGTAGATGAATTATTCCCTCTAAAAGAAAAGCAACTTTTTGATTTAAGGTTGGATCCTGGAGAACGTTATAATATTATAAAACAACACCCTGAAGTGGTAAAAAGATTAGAGGAAATAGCATCTGAGGCCCGAATAGACTTAGGTGATAATTTAACTAAGACAAAAGGAAACGGAGTACGTCCTGCAGGTTTTTTGAAATCAAACTGATGACTAGCATCCCATAAAATTTGGGACGATTAAAAAATTAAATAAACTAGAAACATCAAGGTCAAAGAGTTTTTGTTTTTTGATATTTAGTTATGCCAAAGAGATTTTCAGGCAGGTTGTATCAGTTAATAATACTCCCTAAATTTGTACGACTTCTTATGCAGTTCTTTCTCATTTTATATTATGTTGGATGATTGTCCAAAGGCAATATACATAGACAGCAAGACTTAGATACGTACAGTTTTTCTGTTGTATTCCTAATTTAAGTTCTTAAATGTTACTTAATAAGACTAAAAAGCAGTTCAACTTAATATCTATTTCTACAATGTTTTGCAAATTGGTGGCAAAGAAAGATGTAAGTTCTTGATATGAATATAGACTCTTCAAAAGGTCGTATTGAAATATTGTAAGCTAATCCTAAATGACAACGTTTTGAACTTAAATTTCAAATATCATTATTAAATCTCGCTCACTTGTATAATTACAAAGAACCTAAGTCCAAGTTAATTCGCACAAATTTTCATCGTAACAAACTAAATTTCAACTATTTCAAAAAGTAAATTTGAATTTTGATGAAGCATCTATGAACTTAAATAAAAGAATATGAAAAAATATATACTGATTTTATTCCTTTTATATGGAATGCAATGCTTTTGCAAAAACACAGATATTTATGAAGCCAAAGCATTACTTGAACGCATAGCTCCTCAGTTCAAGAATGATATTCTATTTGAAAAATCTGAATCTACAAAAGACTTTTTTGAATTATCCATGAATAATAAGAAATTAAAAATAAAGGGTAATTCAGCTAACTCTATGGCTGTAGGTTTAAATTACTATTTAAAGTATTTCTGCCATACTTCAGTATCATGGTATTTACATGACAAAATCAATTTACCACCTACCCTCCCAACATTAAATAAAACAATAAAAATAGAAGCAAGAATACAAAAACGTTTCTTTTTAAATTATTGTACTTTTGGTTATACTATGGTTTGGTGGAAATGGGCCGAATGGGAAAGATTTATAGATTGGATGGCATTAAATGGAATCAATATGCCACTTGCAATAACAGGACAAGAAGCCGTCTGGTTAAACGTATGGAAACAAATAGGACTTGACGAAGCTACAATCAAAAATTATTTTACAGGCCCAGCACATTTGCCATGGCATCGAATGACAAATTTCGATAAATGGCAAGGCAATTTGCCCGATTCATGGCTTGATAATCAAAAACAATTACAAAACAGAATTCTAAAACGCGAAAGGAGCCTTAACATGACCCCTGTCCTACCAGCTTTTGCAGGACATGTTCCACCTCAAATTAAAGAGGTGTATCCGAATGCAAAAATTAATAAAATGAGTTCATGGGGAGGATTTCGTGATGAATATCGCAGCTATTTTCTAGATCCTTTGGATCCTCTATTTTCAAGAATACAGAAATTGTTTCTTGAAGAACAAACAAAATTATATGGTTCAGATCATATTTATGGTGCAGATCCATTCAACGAAATTGATTCACCTAGTTGGGAGCCCAAATACTTAGCTACAGTCTCTAAAGGCATCTATCAAACTATCAAAGATGTTGATCCTAAAGCTCAGTGGTTACAAATGACATGGCTATTTTATTTTGATAGAAAACATTGGACAAACCCAAGAATTGATGCCTTCGTCAATGCAGTACCTCATAATAAAATGATCCTACTTGACTATTTTGCTGAAAATACTGAAATATGGAAGTATACTCAATCATATTTCGGTCAAACTTACATCTGGTGTTATCTTGGAAATTTTGGTGGTAACACAATGATGACTGGAAATATGTATGAAACAGGACGAAGGATAGAGAATGTTATTAAAAACGGAGGAGATAACTTATGGGGTATTGGTTCAACTCTTGAATCTTTTGATGTTAATCCATTTATGTATGAATACGTGTTTGAAAAGGCATGGAATATGCACATATCTGATAAACAATGGATTGGCTGTTTAGCAGATAGAAGAATAGGATCAATCAATCTCTCTGCTCATCATATGTGGAAAGAATTAGTCGATAGTGTTTACACTGTTACAGCTCGATTAGGTCAAGGAGCATTGACAAATGCTAGACCTTCTCTTTATGGTCATGGAAATTGGACAACAAATCCAAAAATAAATTATCAGAACAAGACTTTATTTAATATTTGGGAGAATATGTTGTCTTTAAAACAAATTGCAAAAGGAGATAGCTATTCCTTTGATATGGTCAATATTGGAAGACAAGTGCTTAGTAATTATTTTATGACTTTAAGAGATGAATTTACAAAAGCATATAAAAACAAAGATGTTTTGAGTTTAACTAAATATGGAAAGGAAATGAATGAGTTGTTTGAAGATTTAGAATCTTTATTATCCACCACAACAACATTCTCATTAGGAAAATGGTTAAATGACGCAGCATCTTTTGGCATAAATTCAATGGAACAAGCTTACTATACGAAAAATGCTCGTAATATTCTTACAACGTGGGGTGAGAAAGGACAAAGTCTTAATGATTATGCTAACCGTTCTTGGTCTGGCCTTACCAAATATTACTATCATAAAAGATGGTCAGCTTTTATTAAGAATGTAATAGAATGTGTTTGTACTAAAAAAGATTTTAACCAAGAATCTTTTAATAAAGAAATGGTTAATCTAGAACAAGATTTTGTTGATACAGAACTAATATTATCTGATAAAACAACAGGGGATCCAATTGAAATATCTTATAAACTTATGTTAAAATACAAATCAAAAATCCAGGACATCAAATGAAAAAATATACTTTTTTATTTCCGTTTATATTATCTACAAATATAATATATGGAGCAACAGAAAAACCTAATATCATCATTTTTCTTGTTGACGATATGGGTCTAATGGATACGTCCGTTCCTTTTATTACAGATGGCAAAGGAAATGCACAGGTTTATCCTCTGAATAATTGGTATCATACGATTAATATGGAACGAATGGCTCAACAAGGAGTTCGTTTTTCGCATTTTTATGCTCAATCATTAAGTTCTCCATCTCGTGCCTCTCTCATTACAGGACAAACATCTGCACGCCATGGTGTTACTAATTGGATAAACGCAATCAATAACAACAAGGGGACTTATGGTCCAAACGACTGGTCGTGGAATGGAGTAGATCCCCAAGCTCCTCTTTTACCTAAAGTCCTAAAAGAAAATGGATATAAAACAATTCATATCGGGAAATCCCATCTCGGTCGTATTGGTTCCCCATCAGATCAGCCTACAAAACTAGGATATGATGTACAAGTAGGATACGCTATTCTCGGGCCACATAGTTATCTTGCGAAGAAATCATTAGGTTATAATGTAGATAATGATTCATTCTATCCCTGTGGATTAGAAAAATATAAAGGTAAAGATTTATTCCTTACTGAAATTCTAACTATTGAAGCCAAAAAACAGATAAAACAAGCACAACAAGAAAAGAAGCCTTTTTACTTGTATCTTTCTCACTATGCAGTACACGCACCTTTTTGTACAGATCAAAAATATGTAAAACGATACGAGAATCAAGATAAAGCAGATAAAGCCATTTCATATGCTACAATGATTGAAGGAATGGAC
Organism: Parabacteroides sp.; assembly: GCA_020026285.1. Next base: position 15,166 of record JAHHQS010000083.1, read on the forward strand.
CGATCTCTCGGTGATATTTTCGATTATCTAAACGAAACAGGAATCGCTGAAAACACGTTAGTATTATTTATCGGTGACAATGGTTCCGATGCACCATTAGGCGAACCCAAAGGATATACTTCTTCTTCTCCACTGAGAGGTAAAAAGGGTACCGAATATGAAGGTGGTGTACGTGTCCCATTTATGGCTTGTTGGGGAAAAAGAAATCCACAAAATAAATTTCAAAAACAATTTCCAATTGGGGAAAATATAATTCAAGAACAAATGGGAACTATCATGGATATTTACCCAACTTTGTTATCACTTCTGCATATAGAAAAACCTAAAAATTATAATCTTGACGGATATAGTTTAAAAACGCAATTGACAGGTAAAATAAATGAAGCCAGAAAAAATACATTCTTAATGCATTTTCCTCATGAGCACTGGGGAAATTATTTTACCACATACTTAGAAGATAATTGGAAACTAATTTATTATTATAATCCAGAGATTCCCAATTATCCTTTTTGTGAATTATACGATTTAAGTAAAGATCCATTTGAAGTTAACAATCTTGCAACAACTCATAGTATAAAGTTAAAAGAGATGGTAACAAAAATGGCTGCAGAACTTGAAACGATGCATGCTTGTTATCCAGTTGATAATAATGGAAATAAACTAAAGCCTCATTTGTAATTATATTCTTATAAGTTTCTATTTATACGAAATATATAGTCTACAACAAGAGATTAAGTTTCATAAACAAACTCATAAAAAATAATAATTATGATTTTTAATTTATTTTTGTGCCTCTTCATCATTATAATGTGCGGTTGTTCAACTAATAACGAAATAGAAATTAATGTTCAACCCATTGACGCTCAACTTAGCACGAAGGGAAGTAGTAGGATTCTAACAGGCCCATCCGTCTTTCAGTTAAATGATCATTTTGTATGGGGAGGTTCTCCTATAAAAGGGCAAGATGGAAGATTTTATATGATTTATTCGGCATTCGAAAAAGATGTCTATAAGTTTACTACTGCATGGATTTCTGGATCTAAACTAGGATTGGCTGTCTCAGATTACCCTGACCATGATTTCAAATCATTAGGTTTTGTTTATAATAAAGACGGATATAGCCCTGATATTTCTTCATGGGACGCACAGTGTGCACATAATCCTCACATCAAAAGATTTAACAACAAATATTATCTATATCATATAGGTACATCTGACCCTCAGAATGTTAATTTTAAATCATCTGTTGATTCAATAGACCGTAGAAGTCGTCTACAGCAATCACAATGTATAGGAGTTATAGAGTTCGACTCTTTTCAACAATTACTAGATGGTAAGTTTAAACAAAGCAAATGTATTCTGAAGCCACGCACAAGAGTCAAATCTGATTATATTGTTAATCCTTCACCTGAAGGAACGGTTCCTAAACCCGACAATATTATTGTAGTTAATCCTTCAGTTGTATATCGACCCTATGATAAAAAATATCTGCTGTATTTTAAAGGAAATATATATGATCCAAGTTGGAGAGGAGTACATGGAGTAGCCATCGGAAATTCCCCAACTGGACCATTTGTAGCTCAGAATTATGAAGTGTTTTCTTTAGAATTAACAAATGGGCAAAAAACATGTGCAGAAGATCCTTATGTATGGTATAATAAAAGAAGAAAAGAATTTTATGCAGTATTTAAGGACTTTAATGGAGCTTTTACACAAGAAGGACCAAGTCTTGCATGGATGCATTCGAAAGATGGTATCAATTGGGAATTAATGCCGACTCCACTTTTCATGAAAAAAGAACTTACACTAAAATCTGGCGAGACTATTAAAGTTAATAGACTTGAAAGGCCACAATTATTATTAGATAAGAATGATGATCCTTTCGTACTTTTTTGTGCTTGTTCTGTTGATGATATCAACTTTAAAACGGATGGAAGTTCTTTTAATATACAAATCCCTTTAAAATAAATTATCATCAACATCTAGTTTTTTTTATCCTGCTTAAATTTTAAAGCAAGCCATTAGTTATATCTTAAATCTCCGAAAAAGTCTGATTAGTTTCAGACTTTTTCGGAGATTTAAGATAATTTGGCAAAAACGGAGCAGACTGTTACAGCAAAAACGGCCATGCTGTTACAGTT